>CAJXLR010000184.1 GCA_913056425.1 uncultured Bacteroidota bacterium | reverse complement strand
AAGAAACAATACGACAATGCAATATCGGCATACAAACCGGTAGCCGAAGGCCGATATCCGCAAAGTGATTACGCGCTGTTTCAAACCGGCATATTGCGTGGCCTCCAAGGTGAACCGCAAACCAAGGTTTCGGTGCTTCAAAAAATTGAATCGTCTTTCCCAAAGTCCTTATTTGTGGATGACGCGTTATTCGAAATTGGCGACACGTACTTAAAATCGTTAAACCAGCCGGAGTCTGCATTACGCATGTTTAATCGATTAATTGCAAACCACAGCGCAAGTATTTATGTTCCTGCCAGTTACGTAAAAATCGGAAACATATTCAACAATAGCGGTGACTACGAGAAGGCATTAGAGTACTGCAAAAAAGTAATCGAAGAATTCCCAAATACAGCCAGTGCCAAAGAGGCTTATGATTTGGGCGAAACCGTTTCCATCCAAATGAATCAGGTAGACGAATGGCTTACCTATGTAAATGACCGACCAAACAGTGGGATGCGTGTAACCTACCAAGATTCACTGTTGTACGAATCATCTCTACAGAAATATCGTATGGGAGATTGTGCTGGAGCCATGAAAGGTTTTAACTCGTATAAGTCGCGTTTTGGCAAATCCGGATTCTTCCTTATCGAAGCGCACTACTATGTTGCAGAGTGTGCCTACGCCGATAACCAATATGATGTAGCCGCAGAGAATTATAAGTATGTTGCAGACCAATCGTTGAGCGAGTACCTAGAAGATGCAACTTACAAGCTGGCCGAGTTGTATTACTGGCAGAAGAAATACACGAAGGCCCTACCCTACTTTAGTAAGCTAGAGCGAATTGCAAGCTCTAAAATGCATTTCACATCGGCAGTAGTTGGACAAATGCGTTGTAACTATACTTTGGGCAACATGGATGCTGCTAAGAAGAATGCCACCGATGTTCTTCCAATTGAAAACGTGGAAGCCTCCTACCTAATCGAAGCCAACCTCATTCTGGGTAAGATTCAATATGAAAACAAGAACTTCCTCACCTCAATGTTCCACTTAGATTATGTGGTGAAAGAATCTTCTACAGAAGAAGGTGCCGAAGCACAATACTATCGTTGTCGTTTACTATTTAATCAAGAAAAATACGAGGACAGTAAAGGTGAAATATTTGGTATGAGTGAGGACTTTGCTTCATACGAATACTGGGTGGTGAAAGGATTTATCCTACTTGCTGACATCTATGTTGCAGAAGACGATTACTTCCAAGCTAGAGCCACCCTTCAAGGTATTCAGGAAGCATATGATGGTGACCAGGCGCTCTTAGATGAAATTGGACGCAAACTAGACGCGTTGGATGCCCTAGAAAATGGCAGCTCTGAAGATTCGATGGAAGAAGAGTCCGATGAGAACAACGACGACAGCGAAGAGCCAGAATCAGAATAATTCGAGCGTCTAATTCTTTGACGCTAAATATTCTTCGTACAGTGAGCGGACAATACCATCCGACAAACCGGTTTTAGGTACATAGATGCGTTTTGTCTCCGTTAGATCTGTGATGTGCAAGAATATTTCTGCTGCGGGTATGATTACATCCGCACGATCCGGGTTTAAGTTGTAGGTAACAATTTTGTCGGTATACGACAGCGGCTTCGTTTCTTCATAAAACTCCATCAAGCTCTTGGTTGATATATGCATATCAGAGCTTCGTCGTCGTTTCATTTTAAAAATCTTGTTGATGTTACCACCGGAACCCAGTATGGGAACCTGTGATTTATGCAAATCGTGTTTTTTAAGCCACGACTTCATGCGCTTCCATTCAGATTTCTCCACTTGGTCGATCATATATCGGATTGTTCCGATGTTAAACGACTCGCGATGAATTTCATCTCCAACGTGATAGGTCATCTCGGTACTTCCTCCCCCAACGTCTACATAGAGCAAGCGGTTGAGGTCTTTAGCGAAATCCGGGAGTTTCTCACCTGATATAACGTCGGCTTCTTGATCACCGGAAATAATCTCGATGTTAATCCCACATTTCTTGCTGATGTGATCCACAATCAGTGGACCATTGATTGCATCACGCATGGCGGAGGTTGCCAGCGCTTTGTAAGACACGATTTCTTGGGAAGCCATCAGATGCTTAAACGAAAGCATGGTTTCAACCATTTGCTTTTCCTTTTCAATGCTGATTCTCCCTAGTTTGAAAGCGTCCTCCCCTAATCTTAGAGGTACACGCAATAGGATTCCCTTTCGGAAAAATGGACCGGTTTCCAATTCAAAAACGTAAGATAGCAGAAATCGTATCGCGTTAGAGCCGATATCGATTGAAGCGAATTTAAGCGGTTTCAATACGATGCTTTTTTTGGAGATACGTGTAAAAATCTACCTGACAGCGATTCACTTTTTTCGATTTCTCAACGTATTTGTTAGACATTTTCTCATCGAAAATACGTGCTTTCGTATTGTCCTTTAATTGGATGTTGATAAAATCCGCCAGTTCCTGCTTAAGTTCAACATCGTAAACAGGAGTGGTAACTTCAATTCGTCGATCAAGGTTACGCTGCATCCAATCTGCCGAACCAATGTATACCTTTCGCTCGTCACCCAAGCCGAAGATAAACACGCGAGCATGCTCCAAGAACTTATCCAAAATGCTTATGGCTCGAATATTCCCCTTCGCGATTGGTTCTTCCGGCACCAAGCAACAAATGCCCCGAACAATTAAATCAATTTTAACATCGTTTGAAGCTGCTTCATACAGTTTCCCGATCAATTCCGAATCTACCAAGCTATTGGTTTTAACCAGGATGTAGCCATCATCTCCGTTTTGTGCCTTTGCTATTTCTTCGTCGATTTGACGAATAAGTCCATTTCTGGTATAACGCGGACTTACCAGTAAATGGTTGAATCGTTGTGCGAGGTAAGGTTTCTCGATAAACTCAAATACCTTACTCACCTCTTGCGTGATTTCCTCATTAGCCGTGAGCAAGGAAATGTCGCTATATACGTTAGCCGTACCCTCATGAAAGTTTCCTGTACCAATATGCGCTATATGTCGCCTGTTCTTGCCCGACTTATATTCAATCAAAATGAGCTTTGAGTGAATTTTAAGACCTGGAGATCCCAAAACGATTTTAGCACCACCATCTGTCAGAGTTTTAGCCCACTTCAAGTTGGCTTCTTCGTCAAATCGAGCCTGTAACTCAATCACCACAGTTACTTCCTTTCCATTCTTAACGGCATTCACTAAGGCATTAATTACCTTGGAATCGTTTGCAAGTCGATAAAGTGTAACGCGAATGCTTTTCACTCGAGGACTAATCGCTGCTTCTCGAAGCAAGTCTATGATATAATCAAACGACTGGAAAGGATAGTGAAGTAGTACATCCTTTTGCTCTATGGCTTTGATTATACTGTTTCGACTGTCCAGTTGTTTGTGGTTTAGCGGTTTGATGCGCTGGTTTACCATTGTGTCATCACCCACATTAGGGAACTTCATAAAGTCTTTGAAGTTATGGTACCTACCTCCCGGAATGATATTCTCCTCTTGAGCGAGATTCATTTTTCGTATCAGGTAGTCGAAATACTTTTGGGGCATCGTTCGGTCATAGATAAACCGCAGAGGCTCTCCTACTTTTCGCTTTTCTAAACTTTTCTTAATCTTATCGTAGAATCCAACTACAACATCGTCATCAAGGTCAAGCTCCGCATCTCGCGTGATCTTGAATACGTAAGACTCAAAATCCGTTGGGTTAAAGATTCTAAAAATCCGCTGGAGGTTATGACGGATTACGTCGTCCAAATAGATAATGTATTTCTTGTCGCGTTTGCCCGGTAATACTAAGAACCTACTCAACGATTTTCTTGGAACCTTTATCAATCCATATTGTTGCGTGTGTTCAATTTGATCTTGAAACGCAACAAATAGGTAAACCGCACCATCATCGAGATAAGGAAACTTCTTAACCTTCTTTAACATAATGGGGACCAATAGTGGCTCCACTTTATCCAGAAAGTATTGTTCCACAAAAGCTTTTTGCTCTTTGTTCAGTTCCTTTTCATTAATGATTTTGACCTTTTCATCCTCTAATTGTTTGTTGATGGCACTGTAAATCTTTGTAAATCTACGTTGCTGCCGCATCACCGTCTCATGAATGTGATTCATCACCCGCTGAGGCGATTCAGGCAATTGAATTTTCTGTTTGTTCTGAAGTTTGATTAGACGCCGGATGGTGGCTACACGAACTCGGAAAAACTCATCGAGGTTGTTCGAAAAGATTCCCAAGAAACGCATACGTTCAACCAAGGGATTTATTGGATCCTCAGCTTCTTGCAGAACGCGTTCATTAAAGGATAACCAGCTTATTTCACGATTAAGGAGTTTAAATTCAGTATTGTCCATGTGCGTCTATCTACTTAGTAATTAAGGATGTACGAGATAGAAGCTCGAACCACGCGAGAACGTCCAAAAGCACTAGATAGTACACCTCCCGCAGTTGTAATTGGGTCTCCGTTCGCGTCATTAAAGTATTCAACCTGGCGACTGGAACCATACTTCAGATTAAATTCAACCGGATCAAATCCGCGGAAG
>CAJXLR010000183.1 GCA_913056425.1 uncultured Bacteroidota bacterium | reverse complement strand
AAGATTAACTTAGTTACCGATTTCCACGAGATACCGCACGTTAAGTGTTACCTAGGTAAGCTCAACCAAGTCTTTATGAATGTAATTGACAATGCTATTGACGCAATTCATAATGCTTACCCGGAAGGTGGTGGTCAATTAACAGTGGCTACTCAAGATGGCGATAAGGATGTAATAATTAAAATTAGTGATAATGGTTGCGGAATGCCTGAAGATGTTAAATCAAGCATCTTCGACCCATTCTATACCACAAAGGATGTTGGAAAAGGTACCGGATTGGGATTATCCATTTCCTATGGAATAATTGAAAAACACAACGGAACCATTTCAGTGGAGTCGGATGAAGGTAAAGGAACGACCTTTACGATAACCTTACCAAAGAATAATGAATAAGCAATACATACTCTACGTAGACGATGAAGAACCAAACTTGGTGGCCTTTCGCGCCATATTCCGGCGAGAGTTCAATGTATTAACTGCAACGTCGGCGGAGGAAGGTCGGCAAAAACTAGACGACAATCCTGAAGTCAAAGTAGTAATAAGCGACTACTTGATGAAAGGGATTACGGGAATCGAGTTTTTTGAAAGTATTCTAGAAAAACATCCGCATCTGATTCGAATTATCCTTACCGGATTTGCCGATCAAACTGCCATGCTCGACTCCATAAACAAGGCTCGAGTATATCGCTTCTTAAGCAAGCCATGGAACGAGCACGATTTAAGACAGACGATACTTTCGGCTATCGAACTCTATGATGCTCGTAAAAAAATTGCCAAGCATCAAGAAGATTTAAAACACTCATACGAGGCGCTTAATCATTTCATACACAAATCATCAAATGAAATGCGCAGCACGCTTGTCTCCATGCATGGAATAGTTCGACTCGCCAAGCTGGAAGACGATCCTCAAAAAATGGCTGAATTTTGGCCAATTCTCGAAAAGGGTATTATGCAAATCGACCTGCAATTGCGTAACATCATCGAGCATTACGAATCAGACCAACGTGTAGGAGTAAATAGTCCTATAAACTTTGAAGAAACTATAGAACGCTGCCGAGCCGCGTTGGAGAGTTTTCAGGACTTCAATAACATTGACATCAATGTGCAATCAAGCTGTTCCGAGAACTTCCACCAAGACCCATTCCGACTACAACTTATTATTAGTAATCTTCTGAATTACGTTGGAGAACAGGTTAATCCGGAAAAAAACCGAATCCAACTAGACATCGAAATAATCGAAACTCAAGGTGGTGTTCAAATGATGTTTACCGATGACGGTATTGGCATTGAAAACGAACAACTCACGGGTCTTTTCGAACTCATATTGTCCAAAGGAAGTAGTCAGGACATCAGCTTATACCTCGTAAAGCAAGCCGTTGAAAATATGGAGGGAACAATAGAGGTTACCTCAATCACGGGAGAAGGAACCAGCTTCAACATTTTTATACCAAACAATAAAACCAATTCATATGCGCATCGTACTGGTTGATGACAACGAAATGGACATGTTCATTAACGTTAAACTCCTCGAGTCTGGGAGTTTAGCTAAAACCATATCAACATTTTTGGACCCCGAAGAGGCAATCAGCCACATTGGTTCGGGAGAAGCGGATGCCGTAATTGTAGATAATCAAATGCCAATCATGTCTGGATACGATCTCTTGTCTACGGTAATAAAAACGGTTCCAACGGTCCCAGCAATGGTTGTGCTCACGGCTACGGTAACAGAAGACCTAACGAATAAGTATAAAGAGTTGCACAACGGAATCCATCTACTTGAAAAACCGCTAGACGTCGTCGCTCTTCGGTCGATTCTTCTTTAGGCGGATTGCATTAAGTCTTCGCTCCAACCCTACTCTTCTCATCCAATATGGTAGGACAACAACACCCATTAAAATGTAGGGGTAATAAGTAATCATGCGCCATAGAACCGAAAGCTGTCTTGATATTTTCTTGGTTGGGATATACGGCCCCATGAACGCCGGAAAAATTAGTTCGGCAATCCCACTTCCCCCAGGCGTAATGGCAATCATCAACAAAATCCACATCACTAATTGCTTGCCAAAAATCACCCAGTGTTCACTTGCATCTACATGGTTTAGAAGCTGAATCAAACAATTAATCACCAAAAATCTGGCAGTCCATGTTAGTGCGGTAGCCGCACCACTCTTCACCCAAAACGAAATTGGTTTCTGCTTAAACTCGTTAGAGGCGGTAAATAAATCATCACTAAAGGCGAAAGCTTTCGCTTTAAACCTTCGCAAAAGTGGGAATGACACCACAAACCGAATGATTTTTCTACTGATATTGGGAGTGATAAATAACGCGAAGGCTAAAAAGATGGTCCAAACCAGTAAGAAAAGGTAGCCGCTCCAAAAAAGCATCCGAAGGTTACCCGTATTAATTAAAGATTTGAATGAAGCATCCGCAAAATCAGGGAACAGCGTGGTTCCGCCAACTGCCCAAAATGCAATTGGGGTCATAACCATATAGTACATCTCATCCAGAAAAGAAGTGATTAAAACTACCGCGGTTGTCATGCCCGTTTTTAGTTTTTCCTGAGCCATGATAACTACAGCAGCGGCCGTACCGCCAATCGCTCCCGGACTAATTGCCGAAGCAAACTCCCAAAGCATAATCACCTGAAAACACTGCTTCCAAGAAAGCTGTTTGTCGGTGAGCACTCTCAAACGTAGAATGTACCCAATGTCTCTAATGACCATCAAACCCACAGCTGCAAGAAGCCAAACTAAGGCCCCTTTGCTCCACTCAATTTCGGATAGCCCGGCTCGAATTGATTGACTTTCGCCGTCCCAGAACAAAAAGTAAAACGAGACCGCAAATCCCAAGATTAAGGGAACCAGGATTCGCCTGAATCTGAAGTATCGAAAGATGTCGGTTTTCTGCGCCATGGTTGCTGTGACAAAAGTAGGGGATTTGGTGTTGCTACTCGGATGACATCTGACACAAAACACCAAGACAAAATGGGTGTTTTAATTTTTAGTTAATCTAAATAAAAGTCACTTTTGCAGGGATGCGGATGTCTGAATTGAAGTTGAATGAACTTGGGGTGATTGCCCAAATCGAAGAGTCACCCGTTCGGAAAAAACTCATGGAAATGGGTTGTATACCGGGTACCAGAGTTCAACTTGTTTTGGTAGCTCCTTTTGGAGATCCAAAAGCCTATGACATTGAAGGATATCGATTGAGTCTACGCGAAAACGAAGCCAGTACAGTAATTCTTGAGTAGTAATCATTCCATACGACGAATAGCATTGTGCGGAAACCCCAATAGTGGGAAGTCGTCTTTATTCAACGCGCTCACCGGGCTCGGACAAAAGATATCCAATATCCCCGGCACCACGATTGAACTCAAACGTGGCCATTATAAATCGAAACAGCACAGTTACGAAATCATTGACACCCCGGGAACGTATAGTATCGACCCGAAATCTGAAGATGAAAAAATTGCGCTGAAAATATTTGAACCGGACCATCCTGATTATCCGGAAGTGATTGTTTACGTTGCCGATGCGTCCAACATCAAACGCCACCTGTTTTTCTTCAGTCAGTTGGCGCAACGCGGCATTCCAATGGTATTGGTGTTAAACCTACTCGACGTTTCTGAAGCGAAGGGAGTGCAAATAGATACGGAACGACTACAGAACGAACTCGGTATTCCGGTGGTAGCTACCAATGCGCGAAAAAAAGAAGGTATCGCTGAGCTTCAGTCGATAATTGACGGCAAGGCATTCACGAGCCATTATTCTTTCTACGACAATAATTCAGAGGTTGAGGAAGTAGTACAGCGATACAGCAACATCGATAAGTTGGTTGATAAAACTGTGTCCATACAGTCTAAACGGGAGCTCTTAACGCAAAAACTCGACCCGATTCTCACGCACCCAATCTTGGGATACGCAATATTTCTGGGCATACTATTTATCATATTCCAGAGCGTGTTTCGACTTTCAGAGTACCCTATGGGATTGATCGAGTCTGGCTTTGATGTTTTGGGAAATAGTGTGCGAAGTGTTTTACCCGACAATTGGATTGAAGGCCTTTTGGTTGATGGGTTGATCGCGGGTTTATCGGGAGTAATCATTTTTATTCCGCAGATTGCCATTCTCTTTTTCTTCATTGGTATTTTGGAGGATACTGGCTATATGGCCCGTGTTAGCTTTATCATGGATCGGATGCTGCGTGGTTTGGGGCTGTCAGGAAAATCGGTTGTCCCGCTGGTGAGCGGTGTTGCCTGCGCCATTCCAGCAATAATGGCCACTCGAACTATTGGGAATTGGAAAGACCGGATCATCACCATTTTGGTAACACCTTTAATGAGTTGCTCGGCAAGACTTCCAGTTTACACTCTCCTTATTGCAATCGCAGTACCTGAGACGTCTGTCTGGGGTGTTTTCAGCGTACAGGGGCTCTTACTGCTTGCTATGTATGTTCTAGGCACTTTAGCGAGCTTAGTTGCAGCTTTGGTATTTAAATGGATACTGAATTTTGATGGCAATCGATTCTACATCATGGAGATGCCGATTTTTCATCCTCCGCGTTGGAAAAG
>CAJXLR010000182.1 GCA_913056425.1 uncultured Bacteroidota bacterium | reverse complement strand
CATTCCGCATGGACGGCTTCCCTTGCCGGAAAGGTGTCGGTGGGAGAGGAGACAAAAAAGAAGTCTCAAATTCGGAAATTGAAATCGTCCCAAGCCAAAATGTCAATCGTGTCCCCCTCCCCCTTCCCCCCCTCCCCCCCCAGATCCGCCACTTGGATATATATCGTTTCCAATAGGTTCCAGAGTATATCGATAGAGAGTAGGCCGAAGTCATATTTAAAAATTATATATGTATTTAAAAAAACGGGGTTCAAAGGCACAAATGATACTGGATCTACTAGTACTCCTTCAGATGTATTCAGTAATCCCCCTGAAAACTCTGCGTTTGCTGGTTATGGAATAACAGGTACAACTTCTACTCAAGGACCTTTAGCTCCAGCGGTTAATCCAGTAGACCCAAGTAGTTTATTATCCAAATTTAAAGATGGAAATGAAACAAAACTAGCAAACTCTATGACTGCTTACGACGATATGTTTGGTAAATCTGTAAGCATGAAAGAGTATAACAACTTGCTTGATCAAGGCGTAGCCCAGAGTTTCCTCGATAAAAACTTGCTGAAGTATCAAGCAGCAGGCGGTACATTAAAAGACAAACTTAACAGTTTTCTTAACGGCTAAATAAGATCTGGGTCGTAAACAACACAACGGTCAATCTGCTTGTAATATTCATCTACGACCTTTAACCATTTCTCTTGGCAGGAATCAAGATGGCGTCGGGAGATTTTAAACAGCTGCGTATCTTTGGGTGTCGAGACAAGGATCGCAGCTTGTTGCACCTTCATATTGAGTGTCTGCTCGATACCAAGGGCATAAGCCCCGAGCTGGAGACAGCACTTATTGAACTTCATGTATCCACCGAGACGGTCCCGCCATTCGGTGCTTCCCTTTGGTAAATCTTTAGGCCACCACCGACAGTATGGTTTAACACTAGTCTTTAAGTCAGCAAGCGTTAGCTTATTACCAGCAACGCCAATGATGTCAGGTGATCCAACCCATGGTCTCTCTTCCTCGTCCCTGCCCCACACTCGCCCGATACCGTCTTCGGATAAAGCGAAGCGATGCTTGTCATAGAGCGGTGTTTCGGCCCAGACAACCTCTTGGAATTGATCGAGAATGTCTGGCATCCCACTCCAAAAATCTGCATACTCTGGAGGAACGTCAAAGACTTCTTTCTTCAGGTACATCTCCATACAGCTATGTATCGCCGTACCACGTTCTGCTGCAGCTTCTTTGACGCCCGGATTGTTCTTTGACCACATCTCCAACTTCTTTTTGTTGGCTTCCGATGCAGTCTCAGAAATGATTGTTGTTACGGATGCGGCTGGTCCCGTCTGAAACGGTGTTTCATAGTGACGCTTACCGTTAATCGTGACCCTGGCAGGCTTACTGTTTAACTCCTGGAAACCTTCCGGGTCACGGTTATAAATGTCAAAGACAGTTTCAGTAACGTCGTATCCAACCACTGGGAGTTGTGTATATTAAGTTGAGTGTAGCGTAAGAGTTTGTGAATACAACTCAGATCTTCCTGAGCACCCAACCAAAGCACAAGCGGAAAGAGTTACCTTGGCAGTTAGTAGATGCCACAGAATCTGTGCGTGAATGGTATGAAGATACTGACTACAAACTTTATGACAACGAAGAGGTTGAAAAATTTCTCGACACCCATTTTGACTCAAAAGTTCGCGCTGCCTACGACAGTCTGAACCCCCTGGCTTACAAAGCAGACCTAGCGCGTTACTGCATCTTGTACAAGAAAGGAGGATGGTATCTCGATGTGGGACTCACTGCGATTGGTAGAGACGATTCGCGTGTAGATCTTTATGCTTTCCGCAGTATGAACCGTTATTCAGGTACGAGCTGGGCCTGTGATAATGGGATGTTTTATGCAGAACCCGGCAATATAGCGTTGGAAATCGCCATTGAAATGGTTGTCCGACATGTCTCAGATAAGTATTACGGTAAGACACCATTGTGCCCAACTGGCCCCTCCTTATGGGGTCGTGCCATTTGCGAATCAGTCAGCCAAGGGAATGAGAAGACACTGTTTGGTGACTGCGATGAGTTGACACCGCACCATCTGCAGAAGAACAAATGTTTTATCGCCCCCAACGGTCAGCTGTTAGCGGAATGCAAACCGACTGCCGGTGGCGATTTAACTGGTTTGGGCGCTCACGATACCAATAACTACAACCAGTTCTGGCATCGCGGTAATGTTTATCGTTGAATCAGCAGTTTTCCTGCGGTCAGGTAGGAGAACCGGGCCTCGGGGAAAATAGAATTGGCTCCATTGATCTTGTTATCAATGTTGTTGTCGTAGTTTTCCTCAACTTCTTCTTCGATAGCAGGCAGTTGTAGCCCTGGTAAATCAAAAGTAACCAGAAGATAACCGCCTTTCTTCACCATGGAGAACAAACGGCGGAGGATCTGGACGTGATTGCCGTTCACTTCTTCCAACGTGGAGACGTTAATGACAAAATCAAATGCTTCCCACCAATCAGATGGGGGATCTTCTAACAGATTCCAAAGCGTAGTTCGTGGAAGAGTAGATAGTTGGATATCGCTATGCAAAGTTTCATACCCACGGTCATCCAATGCATCTTTAAATTCTTTGTGGCAGGTATAAGGTCCACCTTCAAATCCCCAGCTGGTGTTATGAACAGTGTTACCAGGTTTAGCACCTAGTTTTTCAAGAGTATTGAGTACCCATTCGTATTCATATGCCCGAGACCACGCGCCCCATTTGGGATCTGACGGATCGTCCGTAGAGAAGTTTCTGAATTCAAGAACGTCAAAGTCCTCGATTGGTCCAGTTACAAGCTTACGTTCTTTACGGTTTGCCATCCATTTGCTATAGCATTCCTCACCACTTTATCTCGTTGTGAGAAGAATAGAGTATGCGATAACCAAGTATTGTTAGACGTTGCGACAGCATCCGTCCCAAGTTCCATAGCGTAAATGCTACCCCACTTTTCTTTTTCTTCTGGGGGATGTGGAGGACAGAAGGTTTGTACGTTGCCATATTTTTGGGCGCAGTAGCTGAAGTGAATATCTTCTCCGTTATCCCACGTATAAGGCTTTTCCCTCCAAAGATGTGATAGGCACTCACGGTTAAAGAACCAAGCATGCCCAACAAGATCAACACGTTTGGTTTCTTTATTTTGCGTTGGCCACCCGCAGCGGTAGTGGTTTTCATATCTGAAACTATTTAATGTGACACCAGCGGAACCAAGGATGGGCGTTTTATAGCCTTGTTCCTCTAGTTCACAATAAGTCTGGACGCAGTTCTCAAACCATTTTTCACCAGGGATGGTGTCATCGTCTAAGATTGCAACATATTTAGTGTCGGCTAGAAGCGCCCCTGCGAATCGTCCGAAGAATTTGAAATTGTCACTGCAATCAATAATGCAGTCGACATCAATAAACTCAAAACAAAGATCACTGTTATCAGGGTGCTCATTTACCCAAACCCAAATTTCTTTTGGTGGAAAAGTCTGGTTGCGTAACGCATCAACCTGACGCTGCAAGTTTTGCGGCCTGCGGTACAGGTTCAGAATGACGGTTACGTCTAACATTGTTTCACTTATTTCCAATCTGAGTATAATCCAAACAGCTCCATAGTCGACGGAGCTTTCCATCTAGTTACAACTGTTCCCGAAAGACGCGGTTTAAGGAAGAAACTTGTCCCGCTGATTAGGATTTAACGTTCTAATCGGTGGGATTTTTGTTACTATCAAGGAAAGTTAGGCAGATAGTTGGCAAGTAGCTTTAAAAGTTTCGTCGATAACGAAGGACGAGAATGCGTAACCTGTGGTGTTTATAAGAAGTGGGCTGACTTTAATACAGCTAGAAAAGAAACAACAGGACATCGGTCGACTTGTAAGGAGTGTATAGCCAAAAAACGTTGCCGTAAAAAACAAAAGGATAAGGATCTGCGTAGGAATTACGGTATCAGCCTTACGGAATATAACCAGATGCTGGATGACCAGCACCACGGTTGCAAGATTTGTGGTAAAGACAAACAGCAGAATGGCAGAGATCTAGCTGTTGATCATTGTCATTCAACAGGGAAAGTCCGTGGACTCCTTTGCAACAATTGCAATAGAGCCCTGGGATACTTTGAAGACGACCAGAATAGAATGAGGTTAGCGATGCAGTATCTTGACGACGCTACCGCAGCGTAGCTTTAATCATCCAGGCGCTTTTGAATGCGTCCTCGATTAGTTCACCACAGTAATTCTCAATATCAAATGCATCCATCTTGGCGGCAGTCTTAGCAACCTTTTTAGCATTCATACCAAAGGCTTCCAAGTTACCCAGATAGATGTAGAGCATAGAGCCCCCACTATAGGTATCAATATGATCGAACTTTTTGTACGCACCAAGAAGTCCCTTGGCGCATTGTGGCATCATGAAATCAAGAGAACGAACGAGTTCACCTATACGATCCAGCTGTTCCTGGTGCTTTTCATATTGTTTCTTTGTAAACTTATGCACGCCGTAGAAATTCGACTCCTCGTAGTTGAAGTGTACGAGATGCGACTGAAGCATCAGCTGCGCAGCCTGGCTCGAAAGA
>CAJXLR010000181.1 GCA_913056425.1 uncultured Bacteroidota bacterium | reverse complement strand
ACTGATTTTATTTAGCCTGCGGGCGTTTTACCATGCAGCGAAACTGTATTTCGAGTTCTGATATTGCCTATTATTGGTACAAACAGAAATTATGAGCGCTTTACTTGTATACGTGCTGGCTGCACTCATTCCTACCATAATTGGGTTGATTTACTACAACCCCAAGGTTGTGGGTGGTATTTAGATGGATGCTTCGGGAATGACTGAAGAAAAGATCCAAAGCGGCAACATGCCTCTTATTTTCGGTTTGAGCTTTGTCTTAGCCTTCCTTTTGTCGTGGTCTATGACCTATGTTGTCGTACATCAAGCTCACTTCGATTCGCTATTTATGGATTTCCCTGAGGCAAAAGCGGCGGTAACTGAGTTACTGGATGGAAAATTTGAAGGTTGGAAAAACAATTATCGAACTTTTGGTCACGGTGCCTTGCACGGTGGAATGATGTCTATTGTGTTTGGATTACCCATTCTGGCAACCAATGCAATGTTTGAGCGCAAAGGATTTAAATACATTTGGGTGAACGGACTGTATTGGTTTATCACTATCACGCTAATGGGTGGCTTTATTTGTCAGTTCTTACCCAAGTAAAAACTTCACTAGAAGACTAAAAAGGTTCACAAATTTGTGAGCCTTTTTTTATTGCCTATTCGTTCTGAAGTATCAAAGCATCTTTGTCGCCACGAATACGTGCCCACAACATAGAAATGAACTTACGCATGGTAGATGAATCGAATTCGGGTTCTTTTCGGATAATAACGTATTCACCTCCTTGTTTCTCAATGTAGTTCGAGAACACAAACGCACCACTGCCCTCCGTCATTTCGCCAAATCGCATATCGCAGATAATAAGCTTGTCGCCTTCACGCTGCACCACATACCAGTCTTTCGTAAGCTTTATTAGTCGAGCTACCTGATCTTCATTTCTGATGTCTGCTATTCTTTCGTGGTGCTTGGGATGACCTATGAATCGGATTTTTTTATCTGCATCCATAAGCGAGTAATACCCAATGTACATACTATCCGTAGCCTCGACGTTCGCAGTCCATAATACGCTATTCCCAATAGTAGGTTTGTTGGAAAATCTCTGATACGTATATCCTTGTTCACGGAGACTTTCTTCAAATATTGATTTCGTATAGTATTTGGCTGCAACGGTAACCAACATGTAGCTCGAACTTAGAATCAACCCCCACACAACCAATAAGTTACGCGTACGAGATGTTCGTTTAAAAAACAAAGCTGCAAAAACGAGGAGTAGAAAAGGTACGGTGTAAATGGGATCTACAACATTGATGTTGTTGTACGCTATTCTGAGATCAAACGGCCAAAAGAACTGGGTCCCCCAAGTTGTGTGACAGTCTAAGAGTGGGTGCGTTACGAAAGACCAAAACATCAATTTTGTCCAACCACCCCATGTTGCCTCATTCTTTTTATGGTAGAGCTTCTTTACCATCCAAGCGAGCACAGGAGCCATAATGACGCTAAATAATAGACTATGCGTAAACCCACGATGCACTTCTTGGGCCGTGATATCGTCCAAGAATAATCGGCCAATTACATCTAGATCCGGTATGGTACCTGCGATTGCACCCCATAGCATAGCTTTGTTCCCAACCTTCTTACCTAGGGTAACCTCTCCTACGGCTGCTCCCAGAACTACTTGTGTTAATGAATCCATTTATTTGCCGTAATAGGCTGCTTTATATGGCTTACGCATTTTAAACTCACGCGCTCTAACGTGATTGAGGATTGGCTTTATAAGCTGATTGGTAATACTGTTACGGTGTTTGCCATAAAGTTTCATGTGAACCGGCTCGGCACCCAATGTTGATTTTATTTCTTCTGCAGTTCTGCCATATCGAACCGAATACAAGTTGTGTTCTATTCCAAAACGAATAAAGTCTACCAGAATCCTTTGATAAACCGACAACTGACGGTTTACAGCATAATCTAGTCCAACAAAATTGGCGTCTAAATGACCATCATTTACAAAGGCTGTCCCAAAGCCAACAATCTTACCATCAAGCTCATACAAAAACAACTTAAACTGCTCGTTCATGGATTTTTTCAACTCTACTAGTGCTCCTCCATTTAGAGCCGCAAACCGATAATCTGCTCGTTCCATTACGTTGTAAAAAAGCTCCTCCAATCGATCTATACGCGATTCAATGTATTCAGTATCCGCATCTATCATGTTAAGATCTTCTGATCGATGAAGTATGGATTTAACCTTCGTTCTGAACTTTGTAGTGAGATCATTGAGGTAATCACCTAATTCCGACCAATGTGGTTGAATACGAACCACCATATTCACATCAATCTCAAACGGGCTGTATTGCTTATCTTTCAATAGATTGACAAAACAATCACTCTCAGGCCAAAAGTCTTTTAGAAGAATTAAAGACACTTCATCATGGGCCTTTTTTTCATCCTTTTTGATCTGCTTTAACGTATCAGTTAGAATATTAATGGATTGACTATCAGATATTTTTGAACTAAACTCAAAACCATGCTCACCTGTTGCGAAAGCGTTGCCACAAAGCAGAACTCGAGCATCCAAGTTCTTAATAAACTTATCGGGAATGGCGTTACCAAATTGATTGTGCAACGCATCAACATTCAGTTCGTTCGGGGTAAACCTTAACAGCTGCACGTTTGTTGATCCAAATATCCTAACAGTAACACGTTGCTTAAATAGGACTTAACTACAGTTAATGTTTCCTCTTAAACCTTTTTCTAAAGCTTCTAGGTAATCATAGGACAAGTACATGTCACCAGTTGGGAATGCATCGCACCATTGATGACGAGTTATGTCCGACAGCTGATCGGTAATCTCAATGATAAAATCCTTTGTTTGGCTTTTATGGCAAATCATTCTATTGAGACGCGTGCATTTTCACTTCCTGAATACGCGTTTTTAAGAGTCTGTAAATATCACCCCCACCATCGGTGTTTTCAAACATTACTTTTCCTTGATGAATAATTATGTGTTGTGGGTAGGTCTTAACCATGCGCGTTTTTAGCTTGGAGCTAATTTTCTTCGCATTTGGTATTTGCTGATAACTAAATGGGTGCATTTCTAGAATCGCATTCATTTTGTCCCGGTTATCATCGCACAAGCCAATGAAAGATACGGTTGAGTCCTCTTCATAATCTCCAACTAGCTTGTTCAAGTCCGGAATTTCTCGAATACACGTTCCACACCATGTTGCCCATACATTAATCACAATAACGTTGTCGGTCTTCATGAGATCAGAAAGCTCAATTCCGCTAGTAGTTTCCCCTGCGAGCATTGGAGCATCTTTCCCTTCGATGTTACAAGAGGAAGAGAACAAGGCAAACAATAAAAATAGAAGGGCTAGCTGACGGGGCATACTTTTCACGAACGAATCCAAGTTCAAATTGTTTGTCAGATGAGCGATATTAAACTCCTGAATAACTCTCCATTTGATAGAGTCGCGCCACTTTTGTACAACTGAAACATTTCAATCTCACGATCATCTGAATACGACTTCTGTTGTGAAATGACTTCAAAAGATTCCGGATTGTTTGTAACAACATTCCAGCCATCCAACGAGCGGAGATCCAGACTATCATTCGAGCATTTCAATCCAACTAAGACAACTTGTTTGGGCTGAAAATAGAAAGCTAAAATTTCATGCTTTAACGTGATTTCAAGATACTGGTTCTTTCTGAAAATCGATTCGTAAACCACATCACTAAATTGCTCAATAATTTGTTCTGATTTTGTAGGTTCTTTAGATTTTAGTTTTTCCCAATCGCTTGCATCAATACCGTTGATGATAAGAAATTGAATGAAATCGTCTTTGAGTTTCTCCAAATCAGAATTGGGTAGTCTTTGATATTTCATCTATCCTAAACCTTGCAGCTCGACTAGGTTCTTGTATGCACCATTGTGCGCCATTAACTCTTTGTGATTTCCGCGCTCTACGACTTTGCCTTTTTCTATAACAAGTATTTGGTCGGCATGTTGAATCGTAGAGAGTCTGTGAGCAATAACCAACGTTGTACGGCCTTTCATAAGGTTTTGAATAGCATCTTGTACAAGTTTCTCAGATTCTGTATCCAATGCTGATGTCGCCTCATCCAAAATCAGGATTTCCGGATCATTTAATACCGCACGAGCAATTGCTAATCGTTGTCGTTGGCCACCACTCAACTTCCCTCCTCTATCACCTACTAGCGTATCGTATCCGTCTGGAAGCTTTTCTATAAACTCATGTGCATTCGCTATTGTTGCTGCGCGAATAACTTGCTCATCGGACATATCGTGGCTGCCCAAACAGATATTGGCCCGAACCGAATCATTGAACAAAATTGGTTCCTGGGTAACAATTCCCATAAGTTTTCGCAGATCAGACAGTTTTACCTGGCTGATATCAACATCATCAATTCGTATGGAGCCAGACCTCACGTCATAAAATCGAGGCAACAAATCCGCCAGCGTAGACTTACCTCCACCGGATGCACCTACCAAAGCAACCGTATGGCCTTTGGGAATCTCAAAATCGATATCGAACAGCACCTGTTTCTCACCATAGCTAAAATCAACATGATTGTATGATATTTTGCATTCCAGTGAATTTAGTGCTTTAGGCGATGCGGG
>CAJXLR010000180.1 GCA_913056425.1 uncultured Bacteroidota bacterium | reverse complement strand
AAATGACCTCAATGGTGCATTGTCAAGGTGAATTCCATTTCTTTGTGCTATGAACTTCTTTGCACATCCAACTGCTGTGATTGATGAGGGCTGCAGCATAGGTAACGACACCAAAATCTGGCACTTCTCGCACATTATGCCTAACTCCATCATCGGAGAAAAGTGCAACATCGGCCAAAACGTAGTGATTAGTCCGGATGTTCGATTGGGCAACAATGTGAAGGTTCAGAACAATGTGAGCATTTACACCGGTGTTGAGTGTGAAGACGATGTATTTCTGGGTCCAAGCATGGTGTTCACCAATGTTATCAATCCCAGAAGTGCCATTGCCCGCCGTGATCAATACCTCAAAACCGTAGTAAAAAGAGGGGCTAGTATTGGTGCCAACGCTACGATTGTTTGTGGGAATGATTTGGGAGAATATTGTTTTATTGGAGCAGGCAGTGTGGTTACTAAAGAAGTTAAACCCTACGCTTTGATTGTGGGAAATCCGGGTCGCCAGTTAGGTTGGATTAGTAAACACGGGCATCGATTAGAATTTGATCCGTCCAATCGTGCTGTATGTCCGGAAGGTAAGGACACCTACGAATTGAAAGATGATTACGTAATTTGCTTAGATGAATAAAATACTTGTAACCGGAGGATTAGGCTACATTGGAAGCCATACGGTTGTTGAACTACTCGAACAAGGCAAGGAAGTTATTGCCATTGACAACCTCAATAATTCTGACATCCGAGTTCTATCGCGCATAGAACAAATTTGTGGTCGAAAACCTATTTTCATTGAAGGGGATATTCTCGACAAGGATTTGCTGAGAAAGGTTTTTGATGAACACAAACCGGAGGGAATTATTCATTTCGCGGCATATAAAGCTGTAGGAGAATCTACTGAGAAACCGGTCATGTATTATGAAAACAATCTATCCGGTTTGATAAATCTAATTGGTGTTGCTGAGGAATTTGAGGTTTACAACTTCGTATTCTCATCGTCTTGCACCGTATACGGAGACACGAGCAACAGCCCTATTGGGGAAGACGAGCCTTTACAGCTCGCCATTTCTCCGTACGGAACTACAAAGCTCCTTGGGGAAAAAATATTACAAGATCTTGTAAACTTTAAGCCGTTTAAAGTAGTAAACCTGCGTTACTTCAATCCGGTAGGTGCGCACCCGTCTGCGTTGATTGGAGAGCTCCCTTTAGGCGTTCCAAGTAATTTGGTGCCGTACATCACACAAACAGCTGCAGGAATTAGAGAACAGTTGGTAATCTTTGGTAATGACTACAATACGCCAGATGGAACAAATATTCGTGATTTCATCCATGTGGTTGATCTAGCCAAGGCGCACATCAAAGCGCTCGACTATGCAGCAAACAACGATTTCAAACTGGAGTATTTCAACTTGGGTGCGGGAAAAGGCCATTCCGTATTAGAAGTTGTAAAGTGTTTCGAGCGGGTGAATGACGTCAAACTGAATTACCGTTTCGGAGAAAGACGAGCCGGAGATGTAGTCCAAATCTGGGCCGATGCATCAAAAGCAGATAGAGTGCTTGATTGGCGCACCGAACTGAGTTTGGAAACAATGATGGAATCTGCTTGGAAATGGCAGCAGCAACTTGGCGATTAGAAGAACTGCCGTTCGCCCAACAGAAACCAAACCAAACCGGGAATGAGATAAATAAAATCTCCCCAGAACCTGTACGATTCCTTTTCGGCAAAACGATCTTCTTGGATATAGATTACCAATAAAACATTTAGCATGACTAGCATCGCAACGGATGCCGGAAGTTTATTAACTGCATTCAGCGAAAATGTCCAGAGCAAAAAGCTCATAAACGCTACACCAAAAGTGTATAGAATTATTTGGTAGGTCTTCTCTTTACCCCAACTCGTAGCAGCCGATTTTAAGCCATTTGCAATGTCGCTATCGTAGTCATTGTACGAAAAGAGCAGTAAATTGATGTAGTTAAGACTGGTCAAAAAAATAAACATCAATGCCCCTGTAAAACTGAAGCCCAAATCGCCCACAGCCCCCGGTAGCACCATCATACCAATAGCAACAACAAAAGCCACTACCAACTCTTTAGTCCAATTGGCTATCGTGAGTTTTAACAGGTGTACAAACGCGAAATACACGACAACCAGTCCTGCTGTACCTAAACCCAATTGCCATACGATCTTCGGAAGAAATGAAAACGCCAAATACGCGTTAAACAACCCCAGTCCTGTAAGAATACTCAATAATGGCTTTCGATACTCGTAGTGAATTCTGTGTCGAACCGAGGTGGAGTTGGAGCCCAGTTTTAAACCATCAAGAATGTGGTCGAGTGAATATATAATCCAAACCGTGGTTCCGAGCAACCAATAAAATGAGTAGGAAAGATTGGCGTGATAAAGCGCCCCAAAGAAATAAGCCGTCGAAACTGATCCAAATACAACCAGCAGGCTAAAACAATTAATGAATTCTTTTACAGATAAATCGGCAATTCGAATGTCTGAGGACATAATTAAGCCTCAGCCACAACCTCTTTTACCTCCGGAAAGACGCGTCTGATGCTTTCTTCAATACCCGCTTTCATGGTAATGTGACTAATCTCGCAACTCTTGCATGCACCCAATAAGCGCAACTTTACCACATTGTCTGCATCAATGCTTAACAGCTCAACATCCCCACCATCTGCCTTTAGAAAAGGACGAATCTGCTCGAGCGCTTGCTCTACTTTTGCTTGTGTATCTGAATTCAACACCATCTATTTGTTTTCGAAATTAAACTAATTTGCCAAACTGTCCACACCATTGAGTATGGCCATTTGACGCGCTACTTCTCCTGCAAGTTTGTGGTATGCTTCGCGAGCTACTTCGTGGGTATTGGCTTTCCCGTTGTCTGCGGCTTCGCGGACGCTTTCAATTAATGGGATTTCCCCCAAATAGGGTAAGTGATTATCTGTTGCAAGTTGTTGACCTCCACCCTGACCGAAAATGTAGTATTTCTTTTCCGGCTGATCATCGGGTATAAAGTAACTCATGTTCTCCACTACCCCGAGTACCGGCACATTGATGTTCGGATTCAGGAACATGTTTACCGCCTTCTTAGCATCTGCCAGAGCAACTTCTTGCGGTGTTGTTACGACAACTGCTCCACTTACCGGAACTTGCTTGGCAATAGTTAGATGAATATCACCGGTTCCTGGAGGTAGGTCCAATATGAGATAATCCAAAGCTCCCCAGTTTACATCTGTTGCAAATTGCTTGATGGCAGAAGACGCCATTGGCCCACGCCAGACAATTGCTCTTCCTTCTTCAACTAAGAAACCAATGGATACAACCTTTATTCCGTCGGCGACCAGTGGCTCCATTTTCCCGTCTACTTGACTCGGTCTCTGCCCTTGAAGACCGAACAAAGTTGGGATACTTGGTCCGTAGATATCTGCATCCATCACACCTACTTTGGCGCCGGATTCTGCAAGCGTTCTAGCCAAGTTCACCGCCACGGTTGATTTTCCAACACCGCCTTTCCCACTACTTACAGCGATGATGTTTTTCACATCTGGAAGAACCTCTGCAATTTCTCTTGTGGATGTAACCTTACTGGTCATGTTCGGTTGTACGTCCAGGTCTTTATCAACAAAATGCTTTACCGCGTTTACACACGCATTTTGGATCATATCTTTCATTGGGCATGCCGGAGTAGTTAACTCCACATCAAAGCGAACACGCTTGTCTTCAATTTCGATGTTCTGAATCATGTTTAAAGTCACCAAATCTTTCTTAAGATCTGGGTCATCCACATGACTCAATGCATTTAGTATGGCTTCTTTTGTTACTGACATTATTCAACCTTTTTACCCACCATGCGGTAGTTCATTTTCTTTAGGAACCAAGTGAAGAATTGTCGTTCACCAAAAATCAACCCAATAACATAGAGCATGATTTGATATACAGTGTATATCATCACCATTTTGACGATAAATGCCAAAACAGGCTGACTGATATCGATACCCAAAAGGGCGTAAACCTGTTTGCGGACAACCATGGTCGCCGAACCGGTAATCGCAAAAACTATGAAAATCTTAGTCATTCGAACGTCGTCTTCGATTTTCCACTTTTTCTTGAGCCAATTCCAGAACTTCTTCACGTCGCGAAAGTACTATGGTTACTTATCTGATAACACCAAATTTAAAGATTAGTTTCAGTAAGGTTTTCAAGCTTATTCCTAATTTGCACGCATCATGAAAAAGTTGAAATGGCTTCTGATTCCTATTGTCTTGGTCGCAGCAATATTGGTTTACATCAATATCAACAAAACCGACAGTCTAGACCCGTTTAATCTCATTCCCAATGATGCCCTCTACATTGTAGACACGGAAGAGCCCATTGACGCTTGGGAGGATTTTAGTGAGCACGAGATCTGGAAGCTTCTTAAAACTCACGAGAGCTTTAAAGATCTAGCGATTGAGGCAGATTACTTGGATTCTTTATTGCAAGACAACCAAGCCTTGTCAAAGCTTTTTAGAAACAATAGATTGGTCATATCAGCCCACCCGGATAGTAAAGAATGTTATGACTTTGCATTTATCGTTGAGCTCCAAAACCAGCTGAATCCAGATCTCGTTCGAACCACGCTTACTGCGGTAATCGACCAATCCG
>CAJXLR010000179.1 GCA_913056425.1 uncultured Bacteroidota bacterium | reverse complement strand
GACTTTTGCAGTTTTACAATAGAATATTGAACAACTACTAGATGTGTGGAATTTACGGTGTCATATCAAAAGAGGGTAGCCTCAACAATCAACTCGAACTTAATCGACTCAAAACACTCTCGCATAGAGGCCCTGACTCTTCTGGGCATTACTCTAATTCAAATGAGGAACACTCGGTTTTTATTGGTCATAACCGGTTGTCCATTATCGACGTATCGAATGTAGCTAACCAACCTTTTACAGTTGGAGACTATGTCATTGCTTTCAATGGTGAAGTCTATAACTACAAGAATTTGATGCAAGAACTTCGATCGTTAAATCACCAGTTCAGATCCTCAAGTGACACCGAAGTTGTTCTCAGAAGTTTCATTGAATGGGGCACGGAATGTGTTAAAAAATTTCACGGCATGTGGTCTTTTGTTATCTATAACAAAGTGTCTCGAACTTTATATATGTGTCGCGATCGGGTTGGTGTCAAACCTCTTTATTACTTTAAGACGACACATTCATACCGGTTTGCCTCTGAAATAAAGGCTTTAAGAACTTGGCTTGGCAAAAAGCCTTGTATAGATAGTACAAATTTGGATCACTATCTAAACTTTGGATATCCGCTCGCAGACTCTACTATATACTCCGACATAAAGCAAGTTACACCTGGAACGTGGAACATTATCTCACCAAATTTGGATGAAACCGCCCAAACCTATTGGGATTCTTCCGATGCATTCAATGAGGAATACTCCTCAGAGTTATCCTCTCTTCCTCGAAACGAGTTAAAAATGCATGTAAAGCAACAACTCTTAACGAGTTTTGAACGAAGAATGGTTTCAGACGTAGATCTGGGTGTATTTTTGAGTGGTGGTGTCGATTCTTCATTATTAGCAATTCTTCTATCAAATGACCTTGGATACAGACTTAACACATTCACAATAGGCTTCTCTAACCACAATTATGATGAAACTGAACATGCTAAGGCAGTTGCAAATTCTATTAATTCAAAGCATGTTGTTGAGAAGCTTGACCAATTTGAAGCAAAAAAGATTCTAGGGTCCTTGAACGACATTTACGACGAACCATTTGCCGACTATAGTGCTATTCCAACATTACTCGTTTCAAGACTTGCGGCAAGATATGTTAAAGTTGTGCTCTCGGCGGACGGTGGTGATGAACTGTTTTTAGGATACAAGAGGTATGAAAAAGTTCTAAATATAACTGGCAAAAAGAGAGCAACTTTACCATCGATTCATAGGTTACTTAACTTCATCATCGGTTATTTACCAATTGACATCAAAAAGAAAAGAGAACTCCACAAACTTGCCAATAGGTATACAGCTCGTGATGTTATCACATTATATGACATGCTTGTCAGTGAGTTCGGTTCGAGCATATCGCACATTGATAAACTAATCATCAGCAGACAAAGGAACATCAAGCGAGGTTTGCCAGACCATGCTTTACTGTCTATTCATGAACTAGACAACTACATTAGGAATAATAGCATGGTAAAAGTTGATCGCGCCTCCATGCACTACTCGCTTGAAAGCAGAGAGCCATTTTTAGACCAAGATTTGATTTCGCTAGCTGTGAATTTACCATATTGCGCTAAATACGATACTAACCTAGGTGGTAAAGCAATTCTAAAAGAGATTTTACTTGACTACATGCCTGAAAATTTTGTTGCGCGCAAAAAACAAGGCTTTGGGATTCCAATCAAAGACTGGATGAAGTCTCTATACATTCCTGACAACGAGTCTTTTGACAGAAATATTAACACGACGTTGCTGGAAGAAGCAGCTAAATACTCGAGCCTCTACTACCAAAGGGAAGTTCCCTTTTCAGAGAGAGTTTGGAGATATATGCATTTTAATTCTTGGTTAAACACTGTACATAAAAAATGAAAGAACTCACCTATAGATATGACTCGTTTTTTCAAGGTATTCTCGTACTTCTTTTAACACCGCTCATAAAAGACTTTAATTGGGACAAATAAAACGACAAGCATCCAAATCGACTCTGTCGTCTTTTGTTGGGATACTTTTTAGTGTTGCCAGTGCGCTTTTTATTATTCCGATTGTGCCTCCGAGCTTATACGGACAAGTAAATATCATGCTTGCTGTCGCCTCGTTGGCTCTTCCGTTTTCAGTCTTTGGATTGAACAGCTCAATCAAGCGATATGCTCACAAGCATAAAACGGACAAAGGAAAAGCCTTTGTCATAACACTCCTCATTGGACAAGTTATAATCAACGCTATCGTGTGTTTATTGCTCTATTATTTGGGGGCCGACTTGTTCACAAAACTTTATCCCGACTTTCAAACCATTTCAAATGAAATAATTTGGGTCTGTGTGCTCGTTACCCTGATGTCTCAGTTTACGATGTTAGAAGCATTCGCTACTTCAATTTTTAGATTGAACGTAGTAAGACTCATTGAAATAATCACACAAAAAGCAGGTATCCCAGTAGTCCTACTTTTAGCTAGTTTGGCAATAATCAAGGTGCAATACGTAATTCCAGCGTTGGTTCTTCTATACGTGCTGAGAATGCTTGGCCTCTGGTATTTCTTTATCACTGAGACGGCTCAGTATCCGACTAAAACGCTCAGTATCCAAGACCTGAACCTTTCACCAATTGTCAAATACAGCATTTTCGCATTTTTTGCCGTGATAATGAACGAGGCGGTTATGAAAATTGACATCCTCATGGTGGGTTCTCTAGAAGGTTCACCGGCTGCCGGGATATATGCTTATGCGTTTTACATAGGCATGCTGGTTGACCTACCGCGTATGAACTTAGCTTCCCTCCTTTTCCCTCTGATCTCAGAATTTCAAACGGAAGGAAATACGAAAAAAGTGAATGAGGTATATAAACGTAGTTCTGACCTTCTGTTCGTCGTAGGCGGATTTTTGTTTATCAATGTGCTTGCGAACATTGACGCACTTTTTATCCTAATCCCTAATGGCGATACATTCCGACCGGCAAAATTCGTAATCATTTTTATCGCTGCAGCCAAAGTCCTCAATATGGCCATGGGCGTAAACTTTGAGATAATCTCAACGTCTAAAAGGTACATCTGGATTATAGCCATCAATTCAGTCGCCCTAATTTCCGTAATCTACTTTAATTCAGTTTTAATCCCGAAATATGGACTGAATGGTGCAGCTTTTGCGACACTGCTTGTGTGGGTAATGTATAACCTAGCCGCGTTTCTTTATTTACGCATTACCAGAGCACTATCTCCATTCAGCCACAGGTCGCTGATGATTCTAGGTTTAACCACACTTTTTGGAGGATCACTGTACTTGTTAAATTTACCAAGTCAGACTAACATATGGATTGCTCTTCTCATTAACTCATTCATTTCGTTAGGATACATAGTAATAGTTGTCCGCCTGAAGCTCTCAAGTGACTTCAATCAATTTTTGAGTAAAACTCTGAATCGCTTAGGTTTGAAACTACCAATTGAATAATAGACTTGGGTACCCTACTTTACCTTTTCAAACTTCCGTTGAGCGTTTTATTCAACAAGCTCTCCAATAAACTCTTCAAAAGAGTTGAGAAAACGTACATCCAGGATTTATCCAATAGTCAGTGCGCCAATTACAGCGCTTCGCCAATCGCATTTCAGATTATACCAAAACCAATAGATTCAGTTCAAATTCCAAATCTTACAGAACTAACTCAGCATCGTTTTGACATCTTAGGAAGCCAATCTATTGGCAAAACGGATTTCAACTATACCCAATATGATTGCAATAACATCGAGGATTTTTTTGCTGATGTTATCCCAGAAAGTTGGACAGCAACTGCGAGGGAGATTTGGAGCCACATTAAGTCAACCAACCCAAATTACATCCCAATTGATTGGCATATCGACATAAAGTCTGGATACCGGTGGAACAGCAAGGAAACTTATAACAAACAAGTTAAACGCGACCCATCGGCTGACGTGAAAACACCTTGGGAACTATCTCGGCTCCAGCATCTGCCTCAGATGGCCGCAACACTCGATGGACCCTCCAGTAAAACCGTGGCGAGTGAAGTATTATACCAACTGTTAGACTTTGTCTCCCAAAACCCTGTCGGTTATGGTGTGAATCACAGTTGTGCTATGGATGTTGGGATAAGAATAGCCAACATTTGTGTCACTATTGACTGGCTACTTCAATACGATACCAATATTCTCGATAAACGGATTCAAGAGATTTTGTCGAATTATGTGTATCAAAGTGGGCTGCATGTGCTCAATACACTTGAATATCGTGAAGGATTGACGTCGAACCATTACATAGGAAATGTTGCTGGCGTATTTTTCACTGCCACATACTTAGACCACACAAGCACAGACACATGGTTGAAATGGTCTATCCAAGAACTTGAAAACTGTATGGCTCGTCAATTTTTTATCGATGGATCTAACTTTGAAGGCTCCACGTTTTACCACAGATTAAGTGGTGAAATGATGTTGTGGTGCGCAGCTTTGTCATTGAAACTTACTGATGAACGCTTGAGCAGAATTGAGCAGTCTTCTAACGCAAACTGGCCATACCTCTCTCCTCTTCAAAAAAAGACAACACCTATAGTTCAAACCAATAAAACGGTATTCACAAATGGTTTCTGGCAAAAACTCAGCAGGTCCATTTCTTTTG
>CAJXLR010000178.1 GCA_913056425.1 uncultured Bacteroidota bacterium | reverse complement strand
CAAGCCCTGTAATCAAACCAATAACAAATATGAGCAGCCATGTCATATACTGCATTTCAGCGGGTGGAAGTACGATAAAGAAGTAGTATAAAAGTGGCACACTAATTCCTCCAATTAATCCAAGAACATATTCCATTCGCACAAAAAACAGAAGAGAATTGTCCTTCAAAAATTTTGAAAACCATGCTCCAAGTCCCATAGACGCAAGGTAGATACCGATTATCACGGAGAACTGCTTAACACTATTTCCCAGAAAATAAGTGGCTGTAGTGCTGATTAGCAATTCATAAATAATCGAGCACAGACCCGCTATGAATACGGCAATGGAAATAGCGGCGTTATTTTGTCTTGGCATAAGGAAATGTTTTGTACTTTTGGCTGACTTAATTAAAACCAAAAACAGACGATAACACGATGAATTTCATGCAACAATCTTCGGCACAAATAAAGTTAAAGTATTTGGCTTTGGCTTTGGTGACAGTATTCTTTCTTCAAGGCTGTTCTTCTGACGGAAGTCCAAGATTTAAAGATATAGAGGAGATTGAGGTAAGCGAAAGTACCAAGGGAGTAATTTGTGAAGTAGAAGAGGTTGAACCAGGCAATGAGTTCAAAGTAATTGAAGAGCAAGTTATCGATGACAAAATGGCTTCGATGGCGATTGTTCACAATCTCGATGGTACTGTGGATAGTGTTTCGCTACACAAAATGAAAAACGATGAAAGCTCGTATCATCGAGCTAGTGTTATGCGCCCATTCTTGATGGGAACACTTGCGGGTACATTCTTTAACCGAAATATGAATCGTCATTCACTCGATCCTTCTAGATACAAGTCTACCGACGCATTTAACAAATCTAAAGGGATGAGAAGTGGTATCGCAAATTCAGCAACCACACGCAGAATGAAAGTACCTGGTAAAGGATCAAGAGGGTATGGCAAGGGAAAATCATTCCGCTCGTTTGGAGGATAATCGATTCTTAGAATCGAAGATTCCCAAAAAGAAAAATCTACCGTTACAACTTCATTGGTTCTTAGAGGAGGATTACCTCTCTAAGGAAATACTCGGTGTATACAACCACGAAGTTGAACAGTATCGTAAAATCGCCGAGAATGCATACCAGGTTTTTGTTGAGAGCACGGATAAGGTTCTAAAAAACAACGAATTAATCCGATTTGGCATTCCACAGCGTTATCATGACTTATTTCATTACTCTTGGAATAATCGCGACAAACAACCCTTCTTAACCGGCAGATTCGACATAAACGGGGTATTGAACCGAGTACCCGGAAAGGTTATTGAGTTTAATGCAGACACTTGTTCCACCTTACCTGAAACAATTTTCTGGCAACGCATACAATGTGAGAAGCTTGGCAAAGGCAGAGGCTTCAATTTTCTTGAAGAGAGCCTGGAGGTTGTATTAAAACAAATATTTGACGGCATAAATGCCGATTATCAGCCGGTTTTTCTAGGAAGTAGTTTAGGCTATCCGGAAGATGTTCAGAATGTGAACACGATGCTTAACTTGGCAGGCAAACAAGGGTTTCATCCGGTATATCGCGACTTGCCTGACGTTATTTTTTCTGAAGAAGGAATTTTTCTTGAAGCGGGTGATGACTACACTCCCGTAGATGTTTTATTTAAATTATTTCCGTGGGATTGGGTGGTTAACGAAGAACCTGAGCTAGGGGACCTTTTGCGTTCGATTATTTTAAACGAACATGCGATGGTATTGAATCCGTTTTTCACCATGTTGTGGCAGAATAAACGTTTCTTAAGTTACATCAGCGAACAAACGGCCAGTCAGGATATCGCAAAAACCTATAGCACAAGACCATCTTTGTCGACGTATGTCGAGAAACCTATTTATGGTAGAATTGGTGAGAATGTGCGAGTTTTTCATTCCGGAGGACAAGAGTCGTCACAAGGAGATTATGCGCATCAATCAACCGTATTTCAAGAATACGTTGAGAATCCAATTGATCACGAAGACTATACCTACCAAGCAGGTATGTTTATGGTCGCACATAAAGCCGTTGCTCTTAATTACCGAACCTCAAAAGGTGATATTATTACGGATGATTGTGAGTATTTCACTCACGTTGTTCTAGACCGTTAAGCTATCGGAAATAATAGATAAATCAACTTCACGAGAGAGTGTACGTAAGTTAATTTTGACTTGCTCACCTAGATGATTCCTCATAATGTCTGCAATGAGCTCCGTTTGATTGACCGGTATGCATGAAAACAAATCAAATGCGGCATAACCATTTTCAGGCCAAGTATGAATGCTAAAATGGCTTTCTGCCAGTAAGTAAACTCCGGTTACGCCGTGTGGTGCAAACTGATTATACGCTTCTTTGAGCACAGTTAACCCGGTTACGGCTAAGAGCTCGTCCATCATTAATTTGATGGGACTCACCGAAGCTAGGCTTTCATGATTACAGCCGCTTACATCCCATATGTAATGGAAACCGAGTCTTTGGTTTACTGGATTCAATGTTTCTTTTATTCTGCGTCCGCAGCTTGAGACATCGCTTCGAAGAACTCGTTGTAGTCCATGAGTTTTACAAGAGTTGGGCGATCACCTTCATAATACTCAATCATCTCAGGCAAGGTCTCACGTGGACCATAATCCCAAGTAACTTCGTTTACAAGATCCTTAACAACTTGCATTTCCATCTCTCCCAAGTCCAATCCCATGTAGGTTACAGGTTGAGAAGGAATAATGCTAGTTACCATGCCAGTACCATAAATCTCTTCGTACATCAAGTACTCAGATTGAGTTGGGTTAAGCATGTAGAACTTCTTTTGGAAGTCATATTCTACAGGCTCCTCGCCATCAACGGTAACGGAATGAGATCCTTTTCCCATTTCCACCCAAACAACTTCTTTTGGTGGCACAACGACATGTAATGAGTCGATGTACATAGAAACTTCTTCTTTCGATGGATTGTCTACCGCTACGTCTACCTTGCTTGAACAAGCAGAAAGGATAGCAACCATAACGATCAAAAGTGGGCTTAACTTACGCATTTCAGTGTTTGTTTAGGTGATTGTTCGTGTTGTCAAAGAAAGCAAAATTGATAGAATAAACCAATCACAACGAACGAGTTCTAGATATTTTGTTACTTGCATGGTAAGTAGTATGTCGATGCATCGATTCAAACAGACCTGTGTCCTGGTTGTGTTATCCATTTGTAGCACATTTTCATTCGCTCAAAGCGGGGATGTAGCAAGTGATTCAATTCGTGTTGAAGATCTTAATAATCAAGCGAACAATCTTCGCGAGTCGAATAAAGACTCTGCGATTCTGCTGCTCGATTCAGCATTAAAATTGTCAAAACAGATGAGTCACTTGGGTTTACAGGCAGTAACTCAATACAATTGGGCTCGCGTTTATGAGTTCTATGGCGATATAAATCACGCAGAAATGCGATATCTCAAGTGGTTCAACTTACGCAAGATCCAAGGAATGCATGAGTATCGATGGGGTATGACGGGTTTACGCGAGTTTTACAGCAGGCACCTTCAATACGACAAACTCAAGGCTGTTGATGATGAGTGGGTTCAATTGTTAGATGCCCAACGTGCAGATGGCGTGGTTCCTCCTTATGGATATCAAGCCTCTATGGAGGCTGTTATTAACAATCTGTACGATCTGGGATCGTTCTATGATGCGGAGCGATACTTTATTCACATGGTAGAAAACATCGACACCTTCTATGATTACGAATGGATGCAAGCTGCCAATATCTATTGGAAGGTCGAGACGTACTTAATGTATTATGGTGAAGCCTATGATTTGGAAGATTGGCACCGCAGATGGTACAAGTCATTAGCTGCTTATTGCTCCAACGCTGAAATCCAACAAAAGGTAATTAAGGTTTCTTACGGCAGGTTATTGTCATTAGATCCATTGAAGGTTATGGCTTTAACCACAATGTACGAACAGGCAATCAATATGTTCTACTCAGCTGAAAATAAAGCACATATGATGGGTATGTATTTCGCGAGTTTGAGGGATAAAATAGAATCTAAACTTAATGTGGGTGACGAATTCACGGAACAGGCAAAGGACTATTATGAAACTCAGTTATATGTCTGTTTGCGCATAGCCGACATGGATGGCGACTATTTCATTACTCATGACTTGGGTGGAGAGGTAAAGACATTAGTCAAGAAATACAAAGGCCTGTCAACAGCAAACAACGAATACCTCAATCAGAGTTTAGCGACTTCCTTCGGAAATTCATCGGATGCAACGTGTCGAAAATGGCTCAAGTACATCCATAAGAAGCTAAAGTAAACTACTTTTTATCAGCGTATTTAATTGTTGGGATGTTTAATGGGTTGTTTACCAAACCGGTAACTTGCTTGTTCAATAGACGTAGACTTTGATCGTAAAATAGCACGATAATGGGCTGCTCACTCATCAGTATACTATCAAGTCGTTGATACATCAAAACACGCTTGTCGTCGTCAGATTCTAATAATGCATGCTCATAAAGCTTGTCAAATGCGTCGTTCTTAAAGTGCGTATAATTGGGTCCGGAAGGAGCGAAATTCTTACTGTAAAAACAACTGAGATAATTCTCAGCATCCGGATAATCCATTATCCAACTGGCTCGAAAGAAAGCCTTATTCCCATTGCGCTTTTGTGCTTTTAGCTCACTTGAAGGCAGTACCTC
>CAJXLR010000177.1 GCA_913056425.1 uncultured Bacteroidota bacterium | reverse complement strand
AACCCATGCAAGTGTCCCGGAATCATTAATCGCTTTTAATCCTCGATGAGATAAAAATGCGCTCTCAAGTCCGGATTTAATTACGACACGACCCGGTTCAAACAGATATTTTGACGATGAGGTGTTGCTTGTTGATTTTGCAGGTGATTGGGACGACGAGAATTGAGCAATTCGATGGTCGTTTATATCTACCGCGTGTAGGGTGATCTCTCTGGCATCTTTCATTGCAAGTACCAGAATCTCTTTGATTTCATTCTTGACCGATACAACATAAATGTCCGAACACTGCGGTATGTTGTTGCGAATCCACGTGATGTCAGTGACCGGGCTCAATTTTATCATTACCGTTCCCGAAATCGCTAACCATTGTTCAAGGTGTTCCAGAATATTCGGTTCGTACTGCTCAATGTTTCGACCTTGAGAATCACTGTTGGTGCGCCTATCGGGATCTACATAGATGACGTCCGATTTGAGCTCGGAAAGCGCCTTAAACTTTTTCGGATTTATTTTGATGTTCTGTATGCCAAGCTTTTCCATGTTGAAACGGGTCACTTCGGCTGTTTCAGCGTTGTGCTCAAATGCGATTACATTTTCAAATTCCTGCGCGAAATAGTATGAATCGACGCCTAAGCCACATGTAAGATCCGCTATCGTTTTACCCTTTACAAGACCCGCTTTGAATTTCGCACAAGCCTCAGAGGATGATTGTTCGTAACTACGTTTGGTCAAGGCCAGTTTGTGCTCAACCCAAGTGGGAAGTTTGTGTTGTGCTTTGCGATATAATTGTAAGATTTGAGTAAGCTTTGTCCTGTGCTCAATACCGGCCTTGGCCAACTTAAGCGCAAGCTGGTCAGGTTCTTCATTACTGTACACCTCAATTTCTCGAAGGAAATCCGGGTTTTTCAGTAAACTGGTTATTTCATTACTTTGCACTAGAACCTTGTTAGATTACGTTGTAACTGCAGGCGTTCACTAAAATACTCAAAAATGAAAAAGGCAATAGGCATCTTTCTTCTCGTTTGTTTTTCGGCCGCACTACTAAGTTCATGTGGTTCTCGTCGTGGTGACAACGGTTGTCCAAACAATTTCGGTTCTGTTGAGCAATCAGCAGACCACGTTGGTTAAACATCACGCAGATAAATAAAACTGATATCTTGGCTTATGTCGGGATGCAGACTCAAACTGACGGGACATGTGCGGGCAGTATGCTCCATTAATTTTCTTTCTTTTTCACTCCAATCTTCATCTACTTCAACCGTTACTTTTATCACGCTAATGCGTCTTGGGCTAGAAGTCATGACCTTAGTTACAGAGCATTGAAGTCGCTCAAATGCCATGCCTTTTTGTTCAGCCTTAAGTCCCATCACAGTTAACATGCACGATGCAAGTGAGGTTGCTGCTAAGTCTGTAGGTGAGAACAAAGCTCCTTTGCCGTTGTTGTCTGTTGGAGCATCGGTTTCAATTATGGTTCCCGATTTCAAATGTGTGGCACTTGTGCGAAGAGCTCTTAGATATTTGACTTCACTGGTAATAGACATTGTGATTTGTTTCAAGCAAATCTAACACGTATCTTTACATATCATTCGATGAGGCGAAAACTCTTGATATCACTATTGTTTACTGCGCTTTCAGCCGCGTTGTATGCACAAGAAGGTGCACTCGTTAATGATGTCAGAAATCATGGAGTAGGTGTTGTGCTGCGTAATAATGGATTGGGTTTGTCGTATCAACATCAATCACTTCCGGTTATGGGGTCTTTTTCACGTTGGCTCTATGCTGATTTTACAACGTTCCGCCACAATCGGGAATCAAAAGTCGTGAACCACCAAGTGGAGAATCGCATGCCGTTTGTTTATGGGAAACTAAACCACACTGGTTTTGCTCGATTGAACTACGGTGTTTCCAGGAGATTAGTGCAGCGCGGTGTCCACAATAGCATTGGATTGGACATCCAGGGAGGGATAGGGATAACAGCAGCTTTTCAGCGACCTGTTTATTTGCGTGTTGAGCGAATTCGGGATGATCAGAAAGTTGTTGAGTTTGTAAAATATTCGCCAGAAGAAGTGCCAGATTCTGAACAAATTATTGGTTATGCTCGCAACGGAGAAGGTTGGGATCAACTTGAAGTTCGTCCAGGAATATCGGCTACGTTCAATACGGCCTTTACGTGGAGCGATTATGCGCACTTCGTCAAACGCGTGAATTTAGGGGCATCTGTGTCTTATTTCCCAGGTGGTTTGCCAATCATGGCGTTCCGTGATAACCCTAAACTAAATACATCTTTTTTTGTTGGGTTCATGTGGGTCTTCCCACAAAACAGATAGCCGTTAGTTAAGTCGACTTTACCCATGGTCAATTAACACTTGGCTAGAAACGCAAATAGGATAAATTTGCATTGTTTACATTTAGGTAAAAAGCAAGTAGCAGGAACATGAATAAGAAATTATACTTTGGGGTATTTTCTCTAGCCGTTGCGGGTGCCGCAACCATTGGTACATCAAAGTTGTTGGATAAATCCACAGCTTACGAACCACGTCAAATCACCACAGAATCAACTGATTCGTATGAAGATGGAGAGTGGTCTCTTGGGGCAGCTGAGTATTTACACAGCTTACGTGCCAATGATATCACTGGTGAAGTAAATCCTAAGGATGTTGCCGATGTAAAGCGACAAATCCGACAGTTTGAGAAATCACTTGGGAAAGCGTCCTACCCATTCAGTTGGGAATTCGCTGGCCCGGATAACCGAGGAGGACGAACAAGAGCCTTTTTGGTAGATCGCAACGACAACAACGTTTTGTATTGCGGTGGTGTAATGGGGGGTATTTTCAAATCAACCAACAAAGGAGCATCATGGTATCCGGTTGACGACCAAATGGAAGACATGGCAATTTCAAGTCTATGTCAAACTCCAAATGGAACGATTTACGCAGGTACCGGAGAGTCTTTCACGGGTTCAGGCGGACAAGAAGCGTTTACTCCTGGATTTGCAGGTGGAGGCATATACAAAAGCACAGATAACGGAGAAACCTTTGAGAAGGTCACCTCTACTCAAGGATTCACTTTCGTGAACAAAGTGGTTTCACATCCGACAAAAAATCAAGTATTCGCTGCGACAAACACGGGTCTTCGAGTTTCTGCTGAAGGTAACGATGCTCAGTGGACAATGGTTCAAGGAGGTAATGCACGTGATATCGCAATAGATAAAAACGGTAACGCACTGTTATATACAAACACAGTATACCACTCATCTGATCCAGCGAGCAGCGGGTCTTTTACTGCAGTGGACGGAATTCCATTGGGAGGTGTAACTCGTGCGGTATCAGCATTTTCTGAGTCTGATCCAAACTACGCGTACATTGTCATTGTAGGACGTTCAACCTTTAATGGCCCTCTTGGTCAGGTAACCGCTGCGAACGGACTTTTAGGGATTTATCAGTCAAAAGACAATGGTAAATCATTTACCCAGGTAGTTGGGAATACAACTTCTTTCTTCTCACCGTTTACAATCGAAACACTAGCAACAAGTGCTTCTACGGTGCACTCTCAAGGTTACTATGATTTGTGTGCTGCAGTTCACCCACAGAATAAAGAGAGATTGTTTATCGGAGGTATCGACTTCGCAGAATGGACGCCGCAGACCGGACCACTTATTGTTGGAAACGGAAACGATGTTAAGGCAAACCCATTCGGTATTCACGTGGATAAGCACAACATCGTGTTCGATACGAAATCGGACCCAATTATCATGTACATCACTTCTGATGGGGGTGTTTCGAGAACAACAAATAAGGAGTTAAACAACTACACAACGTTGTACAATGGACTAGGAACAACTCAGTTCTACGGAATTGCAGCTGGAACGAATGGCATCGTAGTTGGTGGTACTCAAGATAACAACAGCATGGTGATTGACGGTAACGGAAATACACCTCAAGCTGCGGAGGATATTATTGGTGGTGATGGATTCCAGTGTGAGGTTTCTACAATCAATCCAGACATCTTGTTTGCAGAATCTCAGAACGGAAACATGCGTCGCTCACTAAATGCGGGTGGTAACACATCTCCAATTTGGGATGGTCGCATTGGGACAGCCGACTACATGGCTAATGTGACGGCAGAAGGTACAGTGAGACAACCAAACAACATTTTCAACACGCCGATGCAGTTGTGGGAAGACTTAACAGATTCAACCAACCGTTTATTCTTTGCTCTTGATGAAGGGGTTTGGATGGCCAACGGAGCGGTAACCGAGCCTTCTCCGCAGTGGTTTAGAGTGTTGAGCACAAGCTTCGCTCCTAACGTTATGGAGGTGAGTCCAGATGGTGACGTTCTGTATGTCGCCGGATTGAGAGCAAATAATGTTTATCGCGTAAGCGGATTAAACAGTGTCACATGGGATACAGCAATGCACCCTGGCGCCACAATTCCTCCTAGCTTGGAAATCACTGAGATATCTGGCAACTTACCTGGATCGAGATCTGTAACGGATATCGCTGCTGATCCACATAACCCGGATCGAGTAATTATCACTTTAGGTAACTACGGAAGCAGTGCATTTGTATATGTTTCAGAAAATGCTTTGGACGCAGCGCCAACTTGGAGAAGTATTCAAGGAGCTTTGCCGCGATTCCCTGTATACGATGCGGAAGTAAGTATCACCGAACCAAATACCTTGATATTAGGTACGGAATTCGGAATCTACTATACGCAAAACG
>CAJXLR010000176.1 GCA_913056425.1 uncultured Bacteroidota bacterium | reverse complement strand
GGGAGATTTTGAGCTGAAACTGAAAGCCGAAAAGATTTATCGTCATGGGTTCAGTCTCATCAAAATTTAATAACTTCCCGTTGTGGAACTGTGGACAAAATGCATAATAATAGAGGACGACGAGTTAGCACTGAAATTAATTCAGTCAAATTTGCGTGCGCTTGGAATAAATTCTGATATATACACGTTTACCTCAGTTGTTGAGGCAATGAAGCACGTGAGGTTCGAACCTACGGACTTACTTTTTTTAGACGTTGGGTTACCCGGTATAAATGGTATCGAATTCGCTAAATCAATGTCGATTCGCCCAAACATTGTGATAATTACATCAGAGCGAGACTACGCTTTTGACGCATTCCAAATCGATGTCATAGACTATATCTTAAAACCTGTGGATCAATCAAAGTTGCTTCGCAGTTTGACAAAGGTTAATGAGGTTCTCAGAAAGAAGCAGAGAGGACTACATCAAAGCTCACAAAAAGTATTTATCAGACATAAGCGGCAGCACGTTTCGGTTGCGAGTGATTCTATTCTTTGGGTCGAGGCACAAGGCGATTATGCAACTATTCAAACTACAGACAAACGCTACACAATAAAAAAGACGCTCACAAATATGGAAGGGCAATTTATGTCCAAAAACTTTATGCGAGTTCACCGGTCGTTCATAGTTAACATGGATGCGGTCGACAAAATTGATGAATGTAATCTGATTATCCAGAAGACACTAATTCCAGTTAGTCGTGCAAGAAAAGCTGAGGTGCTCAATTATTTCAAACTTCTTGATTGACGTTATCAGCATGATTCTTTGATTCCCGCTTTTGTTTGGATAGTAATAAGTTACAGCTGCACGGAGAATTGATTTTGGATTTCTTTTGTTCTGCGAATGCTGTTGATTAATTGCTTTAGGATATTGCCTGACGATGTGACTGTTATCAAGTGAAATGGAAGGGAGTTTTGTTGCGGGTCATCTACCATTCGAATCGGCATAATCTGGCAATTGGTTGAAAACAAATGTAGAAGAAAAGTAGGGGATTCGAGGTGGCTTTACCTCATGATGTTAACTGTGCCTTTGTGACGCTTGTTTTGACCGTTACATGCGCGGTATTCAACAACCCAAATAAAGGCGCCTCCTTCCACTAGCTTGCCTTTGTAGTTTCCATCCCAAAACTGAGTTTCAGACTCCTCAGAATCGAACAGTTTCTCTCCCCAACGATTCCAGATTCTAACTCGATATTCAGGTTGAGGAATCCAGTTGGAGTATGGGAAGAATTCATTTAGGTCGTCGCCATTTGGACTAAATGCATTTGGGACGTAGAGCAGGTTTGGTAAGGCGTCAGGATCAACTGTGACATATACTGTATCGTACCCACTACATCCTGCATCGTCAATCACTTTTAATACGTAATAACCACTGTCGCTCACTTCAATCTTTGGCTCATTGGATCCCGTGCTCCATTCGTAAACAGCAAATCGATCGTTCAGACCATAGACGGCCTTGCTCCGTACACAAAGAGTCGTGTCATCGCCAATATCAATTATTGGGCTATTGGTTTTTGTAAGGGTGACTGTATCCGACTTGACACAACCATTTGTGTCGGTTACTGTGACGAAATATTTCCCGGGTTGTGTAACGGTGAGGCTTTGGCGGGATGAACCGTCTTGCCAATTGTAGCTAAACATATTTGGAGGACCGGAAAGTACCGTGATTAAATCATCACAGAAGTTCGTGTCGTTGCCCAGCTCTAGATTAATGACTGGGTTTTCAATGTAAATGGTGTCGCTAACTACGCAATGCTTGTATGTGACTCGTACCCAATGTTCACCTGCTGCGTTTAGAATTGTATTTCTGGTGGTGGCTCCGTTGCTCCACAGATATTGAGCACCATTGTAATCGCCTACATCAAACTCCTTCCGGAAGTCGTTGCATACAAACAGGTAGTCACCAATCTCAGGTTTCGCAACAGTGATACTTGTCGAGTCCACATTTCGGCAGTTTGCATTCTCAACTCGGACCCAATAGGTGCCCGGTTCAGTTACTGTTAATGTTCTGGACGTATCTTTGAAGCCGGTACTCCACCTATACCTGATATCAGGTCCACTAACACCCGCATCAAGTGTGAGGTTTACTTCTTCCTCGGTGCAAAAGAGGCTATCCGGTGTGAGATTCATTTCAACGGTGTCGAAATAGAGTCGCTGAGAGTCTGAAGCTTCACAGTCACCATAATAAACACTAGCAACGTAAGTTCCTGTGTCTTGAACTCTTATTGTCGGTCCAAATTGTCCGGTATTCCAAACTATTTTGGTTGCATCCCAAATTCGAGGTGAGATAAATCGATCTACTTTATCACAGAAGGCTAGATCCGGTCCCAAGTCCACGTCTATCTTCGAGCGAATCTTTACGACGAACTTATAATCATCTTCACAAACCTCATTTCTTGCGGTGAGTGATACCAAGTAATCGCCATTACCCGGGTAAACCCACATTGGATTTTCCTCGCTCGAGGTATCTGTTGTGGTAGTAGGATCTCCAAAGTCCCAGAAATACTCTTCAGCTCTCTGACTTTTATTTATGAATTGAACCGTATCCGTACACGCAAAAATCAGTGCACTTGAGCCGGCATCCGTTTGGAAGTTAGCTATTAAGGTTGTCTTACAATTTTTAACGTTGAATTGGTAGTCGCGAAGTGTTTCCCCAATCAATACCCCGTCACGATACTCTTTAACCTTAATGCCAATTACGTATTGTCCAACTTGATTTGGTGTAAGAGTAAGCTCGCCGGTTTGGCTATTTATTTCGAGTTTCGGACTGCCGGCAACTTGGTTGGACGTACTGTAGGCATTCCCCCAAATGATTCGACTAAAATCGGGGCCTTTGAACCAACCTCCACCTCCGCCCGGTTGGGGCGCGGTGCCGTCAGGTCTTGGGTAGTCACGTGAAGCTCCTGTGTAAGGCTGGAACAGTTCGTAAACCAATGAGTCGCCATCAGGGTCCTCAGCCGAGTGATCAAATTTAAGCGGTGCATCCGTGCACAAGTAGTTAGGTGGGAGTTCTTTGAAAACCGCACTGCTGTTTGTGGTAGTCACACTCGTGCCTGGAATTTTGATCCAATAAGTTGCTCCCGTGGACTCAGGTGCAATAATGTTGTTGATTGTGTTGTTGCGGCAACATCTTTGAAAGGCTAAGATAACTCCGTTGGTTCCAGGATTTATGTTAAGCACCTTCGTGTATACATACTCAGAAACACAAATGTCCTTTTCCGGAATGAGGCATTTGTAATGAACCTTGTCGAGATAATCGGGCCCCGTACGTGTAAAATCCTCTTGTCCAATTAGTGCTTTGGTACCGGCATTCCACATGCTTACAATTGCAATTTCATCCGACCGTATGGCTTGCGGACTACCGTTTTGGCAATCGAAGTAAAGTTTGAGTGTTACTTGGTATCGATTGGTGCCAAGTTGTTTGTAATAAAAGTCTCCACCTACAATGTGTGTCGCCCTACCAAGCAGTGGTAAAGCAAGCACCGATAGTATGAGTAGGAGTGCTTTTTTCATTTGGAGTCCTGAGGGTTCGGCTTGTCCCATTACTTATACGTCCAAATATCGCAAAATGTTTGCTGGGCCGTTATTAAACTATTGTCATTATTTAAGGAGATTCCCCGTACGTTGGCATTACATCCCCATAAGTTGTTGGTACATCTGCAAGTATTTGTTCGCTTCCTGATCATTGCCAATGGAGCGATATACTTGATACATGCCATAATATGGTTGAGGGAAGTTCTTCGCAGATTGAATCGCCGCATTGAAATAGTTCGCCGCATTATTTACATCATTAAGAGCCAAATAGGTATTCCCCGTTTTGTAGAATAATTGCGGATTGTTTCCGGCATACTCAAGTGCTTTCTTGTAATGTCTTAATGCCTCATGATTACTTCCTTTCATGCGGGCAACATCACCCATACCATCATACGACGAGCTAAAGTTAGGTTTGTACTGCGCAGCTGATTCAAATCGAGTGTTCGCAGAATCTAGCAGGGCGTTACGTGCGGCGCCAGATTCTTTCTGTTGCGCCAGTTGTAGGTATGAAACACCCACATACTGGTGCGAGAAATAAGATTCTGGAACAAGGTCCAAGCTTTTGCGACCCCATTCTATAGCACCTTCAAAGTCGTTTTGTCTGAGCTTCACGAAGCTTAGTGTTCTGTAAGCTTCTTCTTCAAGTGGGTCGTATTCAATGTACTCTTTTAGAAGTTTTTCTGCTTCATCAAATTTCATCAACTTCATTGCAGCGTTGGCTTCATAAATTTTTCTATTCTCACGTTTTACAACTGCACAAACAGTAACACCATCTACTTTGATCTCGTGAATTGTTCCCTTAGGTGGGAAATAACCTTTGTCGAGCAGTGTGGGTGAGAGCGTTCTATTGGTCCATATCGCATAGTCCCAATCGTCTTTATTCCAATTCAGTTCCCGGCTCCACATGATAAAGACTCTTTTCAGTGAATCTGCTTCGGCTTTAAGGGCGTCACGCTCAGGAACCAAGATTTCAATCTCTTCCTTATGCTCTGCTTCCGTAATGATCTCCTTGCTTTTGTAATAGTTCAAACGATCGATTACCGCGTTGATTTTTTCCATTTCTCGAGACACTTCTCTCAGTTCATCTCCATTCTCTTGAAAACGGTCTGAGTAATACTGAAGGCTAAACAGCTCGTTGTTCGAAATGAT
>CAJXLR010000175.1 GCA_913056425.1 uncultured Bacteroidota bacterium | reverse complement strand
GTTCGAAATAATGAAGCTTTTCGAACTCCATTTTATTGCACTTATTACATAGAATTATGAGCAGGTCTGTCTCGACATTCACGATCATTCCGGCAGGTTTATTCAGCGAAGTCCGCTTTGACAAATTCTTAAAGCTTCGATCGCAGGAATATAAATAGCTATCGCCCCAGTTCGTTAAATAATAATTTCCTTCGTTATCTTGGATAATGTGATTTAAGCTGTCTTGCGAGGTTGTCAGCATAGTTGTCAATTTCCCAGAACTGGTATCCACTTTCACGACCTTCCCGTTCTTTTCATCCGTTACCACCAGCAAGTCTTTGTCTTCATTAAACAACATGCCTTTAGGCCTATTTAAACCACTGGAAACCAGCGTCGTGTAAGACGGCGTATAAAACGGTGGACTCCCCACCCTACCCTTTATAATTTTGTTTCCTCCTACATCCGAGAGATAGAAAAACTGTGGATTGTTTAAGTCGACTTCGATATCGTGCACCTCAGTTGCTCCCGTGATATTGAATGCAATCAGTTTGTTGTATCCTGATGCATCGTACACATGAATCTTATTGTCGTCAATAACCAGAAGTCCATTGTTACTTCCAATTTTACCAACAATCAAATCTCTCGGATTCTTTAACCCGGCTATCACTGAGGATATTCGATAGTTCGAATCCATCTCAAGAATCTCCCCTTTATTGGCGTTAGATATTAAATAGGACTTTTTGACCTGATTGTATGCGATACGATATGGGCCTGAAAACTGGGCAAACGTGTGGAGGGATAATACAAGAATTACTATGGTTAGGGCGGCTTTCTTCATGACTTCGCGTTTGTGTATTGCTCGTAAATGATACGGATCCCTTCATCAAAACTGTGTGGATTGTAGCCAAGCTCCGCATTGCTTTTCGAAAGGTCAAAACCCGTAATGGGTGGTCGCTTTGCAGGCTGATTCAGACTCACACTGTCAATTTTTGAGACCGTGTCTATAGAAAGACCGAAATAGTTCGCAACACGCTGCACCAATTCATAAATACTCATTTGATCTTTTCCGGAAATATTGAAAATCCCTTCAGCTTCTTGGTTTTCGATGAGTAAACAACCTGCTGCCAAGTCCTCTGCCAACGTGGGAGATCGGAATTGATCATCTACTACATTGATTGCTTTTTTATTCGCGAGACTCTCTCGTGCCCATAAAACAACGTTACTCCGACTCATGTCGGCCACCAGCCCATACACCAAAACGGTGCGCGCAATTGCCCATCGTTTACAGTTTGATTGTACATACCGTTCACCATCTAGTTTAGACTGACCGTAGATGCTCACCGGGTTTGGCTCATCATCTTCTTTGTAAGGCCCACTGGTTCCATCGAATATGAAATCCGTTGAAACGAATACAAAATGGCAATTTATATCAGCAATCGCGTCAACCAGGTTTTGGGTTGCCGTAACATTTTGTAACTGACACGCCTCTGAGTCGAGTTCACAAGCGTCTACATTAGTCATGGCAGCACCGTGAATTATGCAATCAGGTTTGTGTTTACCAATCACCTCAAAAACCTGGTCTCGATTTGTGATGTCCATCACTTCATAGGTATAACCGCTCTTCAATGGGTGGCGATTCTCACCCCTCCCGGTTGCTATAAGTTTAACATCCTGTTTTGTGGCGTATATATCCGTAAGTTTCTGGCCGAGTAAGCCATTGCTTCCGGTAACTAGAACTGTTTTCATAAGGTATTCAAAACTAACTAATTTGGTCGCTCAATCTTGCCAAAAGCATAAATCGCTTCAATCAATTCCTTTCTTTTTCGCTGATAAAGGACTCGACGTTCTGAGTCGCCATCGAATGGATCAATAACCATGCGGGTAGGACTTGGGTTGTCTGAATACTCTTCAACTCGGGCATTCACATTACCCTCCTTGTCAACATTAAACTGTAGTCGACTTATTCCTTTTGAGCCTAGCTTCCATTTACCACTAATCACCCGGACTTCGAGGTAACCAAATATCGAACACTTTCCTTCTATTTTGTTGGGAAGAAATGATATAGCATCCCCGTCCGCAGAGTTATTGGTTAACAGAGTTATTATCAAGCTTCGTATGAGCGAAATAATATCCCACAGACCGGATTTGTTGCCTTCCGCGTTGATATATCCTTTAGATGACAGCCTCCCAGTGAGTACACTTTTTTTGAGTTGAAATCCCCCATCAGCATAGCGGGTTGCATTACCCGGATACGTCGAATCAAATATTAGTTTGCGGCATTCCTTCCACGAAGAGTCTATCGCTAAAGACGAAGATTTAACGCTATCGACTATCTTCTCAAGCAAGGTATATCGCTGAAGCTTCAGTTCATTGATTATAGGGACATTATCTAAATTCTGACGCCAATTCTTCTCAAGTTCACGAATTTCAACATCCAATGATCTAAGCTCTATATATCGTTGCTTACCAAGACTTGGATTCATGGTTTAAAAAATGTTATTTGGCCAGCGATGCTAGACCTACGATGAGCTTGAACGCCCCGTAGATTATTGCACCGTAGAATATGTAACCGGTGTCAGACAGCGTTAGTGCGAGACCACCCACCAGCCAAACAATACCCCACAGAATATCTTTTGAGTCACCTCCAGTATCGGTTGCCATCGCATGGTCTAACTCACGCGCCTTCTCTCGATTCAACATTTCCTCATCTTCGTTGTAATCAGGACAAGTAGCTTCGAAATTCGCCGGTGCATTCGTAAGTCCACACACAACACCTAGTTTGGGGTCAAAACCACGATTTGAACAGGTCTTGCACACCGCGAGATATTCTTCTCTGGTCATTCAGTTTAAGTAATTGATTAGGTCAAATATAACCAAACCACTGATATAGAAACATGACTACCGAATCACCTGTATTTCACCATCCATGTGGTGTTTCATGCCCCGGTTATCGGTGATGGTCATGATGTAAATGTAGGCTCCCATCTGAACTTTCTCACCTCGGTACGTGCCATCCCACTCGGTAAAGTTATCGCTCTGATAAATGCGTTCACCCCAGCGGTTGAAGATCTGTATCTTGATGTTGGTATACCCAATACCTACTACTCGGAAAGCTTCGTTAAGTCCATCGTTTTGGATGCTAATCGCATTTGGAATAAACACCCGAAGCTCGTCCTTAATAATCACCTTTTGAGACGTGCTATCAATACAACCTTCGTCAGTTTCCACGAACAGGATTACATTGTATTCCCCACCCGAACCGTAGGTATGAATTGGGTTCTCATCTGCCGAGAAGTTGTTATCGCCAAAGTCCCAATCCCAGCCAATCACATTGCCTGAAGATAAATCGTTGAAGAACACTTCCGGGTTGGAGATGAAGATTTCATCCGGACTGTAGCTGAAGCTTGCTGTTGGTGTTGGGTGAACCAAAATAAACGAGTCCAGTATAACCTGACAACGGTTGGCATTGCTCACGGCCAGTCGGACATTATAAGTTCCGGCTGTAAAACTATCGGTTACGATGGTTTGGTTGATGTAGGTGTCCGTCCCGATAGTCCAGTGGATACTATCTTCCGGTTCTGTGGTCAGGTTAACTTCCAAGATCTCACACCCTTCTGCCGGTTGGATGGTAAGCGTATTGGTTGGAATGTCCCATACCTCTACCTGAACGGAATCAGCGGCAGTACAACCCAGTGTATTGGTTAAGGTATACACTACCTTGTTGAGTCCGATGGAAGCTAGACTTGGATCAAACTCGCCGATTGAGGAAATGTACGTACCTCCGGTGAATGTACCTCCTGGAGTATTGGTGCTAATGGTTGCGGATGATGCGTTAGCACAGAATGGAAGCGGCGCTATGATGCCGGCATCCGGCAAGTCGTTCACCACAATGTCTGTTGAATCGGTATTGCTACACCCTGTATTATCGGTATAGCTGTAGTACACGCGATGTGTTCCGGCTGTTGCACTCAAGGGATCAAAGTCTCCACTTGACGTGGTATGCGCTCCACTAAAGCTTCCGCCCGAGTTAATGGCCGGGGTTAGGACTTGAATGCCATCGTTCTCACAGAACGGACCTGCCGGTGCAATTGACGCATCCGGGATGGTGTCCACGAGGATGTCCAAAGAGTCGGTGTTTGAGCAGCCATTTCCATCGGCAAAGCTGTAGTAAATGCGGTGCGTACCTGGTTGAGCAGCTGCCGGGTCAAATACCCCTAAAGTATCTAGGTAGGCGGTCTGAGTGAATCGACCTCCTGTATTTAGCAGCGGTGCAATGTTCTGAACACCTGCATTGGCACAGAACGGTCCCGAAGGTGTTATCGCTGCGCTTGGTATCGTATCGATGGTTATGCTAGTCGAATCGGTATTACTACATCCATTGCCATCGGTGAAGGCGTAGAAGACCTTGTAGGTCCCCGGTGTAGCAATGGCCGGATCAAAATTACCCAGTGTATCTAAGTAGGCCGTTGGACTTAATCGGCCGCCTGAATTATGAAGAGGTGTCAAGTTCTGAACACCGCCGTTCTCGCAGAATGGTCCCGCCGGAGTGATGGCCGCACTTGGTATCGTATCCACTTGAATGTCCAGCGAATCGGTATTGGTACACCCGTTTCCATCGGTAAACGTATAGAACACGCGGTGGTTACCAGGTGTAGCAATCGCCGGATCGAAGTTACCTATTGTGTCCAGGTAGGCGGCTTGGGTGAATCGTCCACCGGTATTCGTCTGCGGACTAATCAGTTGCATGCCTCCGTTTTCACAGAA
>CAJXLR010000174.1 GCA_913056425.1 uncultured Bacteroidota bacterium | reverse complement strand
GGACCAAGTCCCTTTTTAAATCGAGCGAAAGACGAGATTCGAACTCGCGACCCTCACCTTGGCAAGGTGATGCTCTACCAGCTGAGCTACTTTCGCTTATCTAAAGAACATCCTCGTTTTTGAGGTGTGCAAAGATATAAATTCTAGAATCTTACAAACAAAAAAATGAAGAAAATTTCATGAAGTATTTGAGTACAACTAGTGAATCAAAAGTTGTTTCAAAGTCTTGCTCCCGTTCCCATAAATTTCAACAATAAACAATCCAGGAGTAATATCCGCTATGTCAATGCTCACCTGGAGTTGGTCGTTTACTGGTAGATTTATAATTTGTTGTCCATTAATCGTTGTAACTCGAACAAAGTCAATTGGATTTTGTGCCGAAAGAGTTACGATAGTCTTCGCTGGGTTTGGATATATTGAAACAGCGTCTGCTGTTTCAATTGGATCAACTTTAGAGAAAATATTGAGCAACGAATCGGCCTTTAGTACATCCGGAATACCATAACCATAAGCCGTATCCGGATTATTGTAACGATCCGCACTTTGGATCACCGCATCAAAAATTTGTTGGTTAGTTAAATCCGGCCAAGCTTGCTTCAAGCAGGCGACCATACCCGCAACAAGAGGACCGCTAAACGACGTGCCGTTTCCGGTCCTTAGGTTTGCTTGGTTGTTGATGTATGTCACACCCTGTCCCATTGCCATTACTTCAGGCTTTACTCTACCATCGAAACTTGGTCCATAACTCGAAAAAGCGGCGTGTTGCCTATTCGAATCTACGGCACCAACGCACAAAACGTGCTTACCATCGCAAGGAGCTGTAATGTATTTCCAGTCGTCATTTCCTTCATTTCCGGCGCTGTTCGTGATAAATATCCCCTTATTAAACGCAATGGTTGTTGCCTTCGTAATGATGGTGGTCTCACCATCCATGTCCTCGTACGTGTAGTCACCTTCAAGGGTATCAAACACCGAATAACCCAAAGACGAATGGATAATATCCACCCCAATACTATCCGCCCACTCCATTGCCTTTACCCAGGCATATTCTTCTAAGTGCGTCTCAGAATTTACGTTTTCAGTTCGAGCGAGGATGTAATTTGCTTCCGGAGCAGCACCCATAATGGAGTCCGGCCAATTTGAGGCGATAATGCTCAGCACATACTTTCCGTGTCCGTCGTACTCCCAGAATATTGACGTATCGTTGGTGATAAAATCCCAATAGGCTTTAATTCTTCCATTTTGCCAAAGAGAATCAAAAGCCTCAACGGTGTCCGCCTTGTAAAAACCTGCATCAAATAAACCTACCGTTACGTCTTTCCCTCTGAACCCACGTCTGTGAAAGGAATCCAACCGCAGCATTTGCAACTGCCAGTCGCTATTTCCATAGCTGTAATCTGTGGTAGTGGTTTGTGCGGTGGTTGTCTTGTAACGTTTCAGTGGTTCAACCCGATCTACAATGTTTAAAGATTCGAGGAAGTATGGAAGTCCCTTTACGCACGCCGCATTAAACCATTTACTGGTGCCAATTACTTCTATGTCAAAGGATTTAAGAACGTCTACGTATTCGTGATTTACCGATTCGACAGGTTTACCATCTCCCGAAAAATATACCCAGGAATGTTCTTGGGAGAAACCAACCATGGGTAAAACCATACCGAGCAGGAGGGCAAGAATTTTATTCTTCATGGAAAAGCTTTTTTATTTCATTCAACTTTAGCAAGGCTTCAATAGGCGTGAGCGTATTTGTGTCGATGTCTGACAGCTCTTCGGTAATCTGTTTGAGTTTTGGATCGTTAATGGAGAACAAATTCAACTGGAATTCAGTTTGTTGCATTTGTTTCAGTTTTTCACGACCGCTGATATTCATACGGTCTTTTTCGAGTTGAGATAAGATTTGATCGGCTCGTTTTACAACAGCTTTTGGAACACCGGCCATTCGCGCAACGTGAATTCCAAAACTATGCTCACTTCCACCTTTCTCTATCTTTCTGAGGAACAGTACTTTGCGACCAACTTCCTTGGTAGTCACGTGGTAGTTTACAACACCGTCTAGTTTCGATTCCAGTTCGTTCAACTCATGATAGTGCGTGGCAAAAAGCGTTTTTGGTTTGCAGTCGTGCTTTGCAATGTACTCTGCAATCGCCCAAGCAAGCGAGACACCGTCGAAAGTAGATGTACCTCGCCCAATTTCGTCAAGCAGGATTAAACTGCGGTCCGACAAGTTATTCAGAATGCTGGCCGTCTCGGTCATTTCAACCATGAATGTTGATTCTCCTTGGCTGATGTTATCGGAAGCACCAACACGCGTGTAAATCTTATCTACTATGCCAATCTGTGCATGTTTGGCGGGTACATAACAACCAATTTGAGCAAGAACAACTGCGAGGGCAGTTTGTCGAAGCAATGCAGATTTACCCGACATATTTGGTCCGGTAAGTATGATTAACTGTTGGTTATCGCTGTTCAACACCAAATCATTTGGAATGTATGGTTCCCCATGAGGGAGTTGTTGTTCGATAACTGGGTGTCTGCATTCAACTAGGGCTAAACTGCGTGACTCGTCAACTTCTGGTCGGCAGTATTCATTTTCCTCGGATACTTCAGCAAATGAAACCAGGCAGTCGAGCTGACCAACAACTCGAGAGTTTTCTTGGATTGGCGCAACAAAGGCCTGCATTCGCTCAACCAAGCTGCGATACATTTCAGCTTCAATCGCAAGGACTTTTTCCTCCGCGGTAACAATTTTTTCTTCGTACTCTTTTAGTTCTTGCGTTATGTAGCGTTCCGCATTAACTAGGGTTTGTTTCCGAATCCAATCTTCCGGAACCTTATCCTTGTGTGTATTCTTTACTTCAATGTAGTAACCGAAAACATTGTTAAAGGCTATTTTTAGTGACGGAATGCCGGTGGCTTCAATTTCTCGTTGTTGCAAGCTAACAAGGTAGTCTTTACCCGAAAATGCCAATCGCCGGTATTCATCCAACTCCTCATTCACTCCATCTGCAATGACTCCACCTTTGTGTATGAGAGCAGGAGGGTCTTCGGCAACTTCAGTGGAAATGGTTTCAATCAACAAATCACAAGAGTGTATGGGAGCTAACAGGTTCGAAAGCTCACTGGAATCTGCAGAACTAACCTCAGAAGTTATTGCATTAATAGCGTCGAGAGAGCGTTTGAGTTGTACCACTTCTCGCGGATTGATACGCTGTACCGCTACTTTGGAAATCAATCTTTCTAAATCGCCAATCTGTTTAAGGTGGTCAATTATGTTATTTCGAAGCTCTTTCTTTTCAATGAGGTGAGACACTACATCTTGTCGGCGTTGTATTGCCTGTACGGACTTCAGTGGTAAAACCAGCCACTTCTTTAGCAAGCGGCCACCCATTGGCGTGTTGGTGTGGTCAACAATGTCGAGTAAGCTCTTACCATTTGCGTTCGATGGATAGATCAGTTCAAGATTTCGAACGGTAAAGTTGTCCATCCATACGAAGGTGTCTTCATCAATACGACTGATCGATGAAATGTGATCTGTTTGGTCGTGATGCGTCTGTTCTAAGTAGTAAAGGCAAGATCCCGCTGCAGCGATGGCAAGTTCCCTCCCTTCAATACCAAAACCCTTTAGATTGTTGGTTTGAAAGTGCTGTAGCAATCTATCGTAGCCAAAGTCGTACGTGAAAATCCACTCATCTAATGTGTAGGTATGATGATTATCACCAAAGTGTTGCTCAAACCTTTTACGTTGAGGCTTTGCAAAGATGAATTCGCTAGGTTGTAAACCTTGAACAAGTTTTTGGGCAAATTCAATATCGCCTTGTGCAACCATAAACTCGCCCGTTGAGATATCCAGAAAGGAAACTCCAACAAGATTCTTCTCTACAGCAATTGCAGCAAGGTAATTACTCCGTCTGGATTCAAGTACCTTATCGTTAATAGTCACTCCAGGGGTAACGAGTTCCGTTACTCCTCGCTTTACAAGCTTTTTACCTTTTTGCGGTTCTTCTAACTGGTCGCAGATAGCTACACGTTGACCGGCGCGAACTAGCTTTGGCAAATACGTGTCCAAGGCATGATGTGGAAAACCCGCTAATTGAACGTGACTCGCTTTACCATTTGCTCTCTTTGTAAGTACAATATCCAATATTTCAGATGCCTTAACAGCATCGTCATTGAAGGTTTCGTAGAAGTCACCCACTCGAAAAAGTACCATCGCACCCGGATATTTTGCCTTTATCTGGGTGTATTGGCGCATCAACGGCGTTTCCTTGTCCTTGTTTACTTTTGCCACAAACAGAGCGTTTTAATGCCCCGCAAATTAAAAAATATAGAGCTGAATAGATTGAGTGTGGATGAATTTAGGAAAGCTCAGAAATTGCCCATCGTAGCCGTGTTAGACAATGTACGCAGTATGTTGAATGTTGGTTCAGTTTTTCGGACGTCTGATGCGTTTAGATTGGACAGAATGTACCTATGCGGAATTACGGCTAAACCGCCGCATCGAGACATTACCAAAACAGCCATTGGTGCGGAGCAGTCGGTCGACTGGATTCATGTTCCATCTACGTTGGATGCAGTAAACGATTTGAAACAAGACGGATTTATCATCTATGGAGTAGAGCAAACAGATACCTCGGTTTCACTGGATGAGTTCGACTTTAGTTCGCCAGAAAAGCGTTGTTTCATTTTTGGCAATGAAGTTGATGGAGTAGATGAAGAAGTGGTTCAATTGTGTGACCATTTAATTGAAATTCCGCAAATGGG
>CAJXLR010000173.1 GCA_913056425.1 uncultured Bacteroidota bacterium | reverse complement strand
GTGTATTTTTCCTTGTAGGTGGTTTTTACGTGGTTAACGATGCGCTTAACTTCTTGCTCCTTGCTTCGGTGACAAACAAGCAATGCATCTCCTGTATCGAGTACAAAGACATCGGAAACACCCTCTAGCACGACTAACTTATCTTCCGGTGCAAACACCAGGTTGTTGCTTGATTCGTGTGCCTCAACGTGCTTCGCAATAAAGACGTTGTTATCTTCATTGGCTTCCGCGACTTCTTGTAAAGATTTCCATGTACCAAGATCCGACCATCCAAAATCAGAAGGCAGCACGACTACCGATTCACTTTTTTCTATGATACCGTAATCAATGGAAATACTCTGACACACAGGATAAACTCGATCTACAAATTGTCGTTCTTCATCGCTGTAATACGTTTCATTCCCACTGCTAAACAACTCTGCCATCTCGGGTAGATGTTGATCAAATGCATTCAGAATTGATTGAGCTCCCCAAATAAAAATACCTGCATTCCAAAGAAAATCGCCACTCTCGATAAACTGTTCAGCCAATTCTTCATTGGGTTTTTCCGTGAAGGTTTTTACTTCATAAATTCCTTCTTGCACATGGTCTTGATGATACTGAATGTAACCATACCCGGTATCCGGTCGCGTTGGCTTTATTCCGAGTGTGACTAGAGACGAGTTATTCTTGGCATATTCAGATGCCAGATTCACTTGTTTTTTAAATTCTGCCTCGTTCATAATCAAATGATCCGATGGCGCCACAATCATTACGGCATTAGGGTCTTTAGAAGCAATCTTGTAACTCGCATATGCGATACAAGGAGCCGTATTCTTAGCTACGGGCTCTGACAAAATCTGATTACTGGAGATGTCTGGCAACTGTTCCTTTATTAAACCCTCGTAAGCAGCATTTGCAACAATATAAATATTCTCAGCAGGCAGAATGTCTGCAAACCGATCATATGTCATTTGCAGCAGACTTTTTCCGAGTCCTAGAATATCCAAAAACTGTTTCGGTTTTTTTACTCGACTCACTGGCCAGAATCTACTTCCAACACCACCGGCCATGATTACTGCATAAGTACTCATATTAATATCCCCTCTCTGTTTAAATCATGTATGTGTACCATACCTTGATACACGTTATTGCTCTGAACGATAATCTGACTGATTTTACGTTCACGCATCGCTTTAGCTCCCTCAATTGCGAGCATATCCGCCTCCATTTTAAATGGGTTTTCACTCATGATGTCGGATGCAATCAAGCTCCCCATTTCACCATGTTGTTCCAGCATGCGTCGGATATCACCATCTGTTATAATTCCCAATACTGCCCCGTCTTCAACTACGGCAACAGCGCCCAATCTATCTTGAGTCATCACAACTATAACTTCCTGAATGTTCGCATCCGGACGAACTTGTGGGCTAGCATTTTGCGCAGCAATATCCGCCATTGTTGTATAGAGCTTTTTGCCCAACGAACCACCTGGGTGATAACGCGCAAAGTCGTTGCTGGAGAAGTTTCTCCGCTTCAGAAGACATACAGCCAGGGCATCTCCCATAACCAATTGTGCCGTGGTACTGGTAGTAGGTGCCAGGTTGTTCGGGCACGCCTCTTTTTCCACGGTGGTGTCCAAGACTAGGTTGCTGTTTGCTGCAAGATATGAGTCTTTGTTGCCAACCATACCAATGAGGGTGTTACCTCCGCTTTTAATCAAAGGAATCAATGCTTTTATCTCCGGTGTATTACCACTTTTAGATATACACAGAACGATATCGTCCTTCAGGATCATCCCAAGATCACCATGAACCGCGTCTGCTGCATGCATGAATATAGCAGGACTACCCGTTGAATTTAAAGTAGCAACGATTTTATTGGCGATAATGGCGCTTTTCCCAATTCCGGTAACTACTAAACGTCCCTTAGTGGTGTAAATCAGCTCAACAGCTTGCTCAAAATCGGCGTTTATACGACCTGCCAAATCCTGGACAGACTGGCTCTCCATTTCAATGACTTCGCGAGCCCAAGACCTTACCTCTTCCCGATTTTTCAATTGCTATCGCTATTTCGTGCAAATTAAATTTTTTTTGCGGTGGAAATGAAAGTTTTACTAACTTAGTGCTTGACCAACGCCGTTAAATAGAAGAGAGAGATTCAGGTTAATGACAGGACAAACGGACCACTTATATAAGAGTCTTAAAGATTTTTTTGGATTCAGTTCATTCAAAGGCAATCAAGAAATTGTTATTCGCTCCATACTCGAGGGAAACGATTGCTTTGTAATTATGCCAACAGGCGCAGGTAAATCTCTGTGTTACCAACTTCCTGCACTAATGCAGGATGGAACTGCAATCATCATATCGCCACTCATTGCATTGATGAAAAATCAGGTTGATGCAATTCGAGGTTTTGGAGAGAGCGATGCAATTGCTCATTTTTTAAATTCTTCGCTAACCAAAACGCAAGCCAAACGAGTTAAGGAAGATGTAACATCAGGCAAAACCAAAATGCTGTATGTTGCTCCAGAGACTTTGAAAAAAGAGGAAACGGTAGACTTTCTTCGATCCGTTAAGGTGTCGTTTGTTGCTGTGGATGAGGCCCACTGTATAAGTGAGTGGGGACATGATTTTAGACCGGAATACCGCCGAATAAAACAAATCATTAAAGCGATTGACGATGTACCAATGGTTGCACTTACTGCAACCGCAACACCTAAGGTTCAATTGGATATTCAGAAGAACCTGAATATGTTGGATGCTAAAGTGTTCAAAACTTCGTTTAATCGAGAAAATTTATTCTATCCTATTTTACCTAAAAAAGAAGTTGAAAAGCAGATCATTCGTTACATCAAGAGTCAGTCGGGTAAGAGCGGTATCGTTTATTGTCTTTCTCGAAAGAAGGTGGAAGAATTGGCTGAATTACTTCAGGTAAATGGAATTAATGCGCTGCCTTATCATGCAGGTTTGGAAGCTTCAAAGCGTGCTAAACACCAGGATATGTTCTTGATGGAGGAGGTAGACGTTATTGTCGCTACTATCGCATTCGGGATGGGTATTGACAAACCGGATGTCCGCTTGGTTATTCATCACGATATTCCGAAATCACTCGAAAGTTACTACCAAGAGACCGGTCGCGCAGGAAGAGATGGAGGCGAAGGAGAATGTATTGCATTCTACAGTTATAAGGACGTAGAAAAACTAGAGAAGTTCTTGCAAGGTAAGCCTGTTGCGGAGCAGGAAGTAGGTAGACAACTCCTTAACGAAATTGCATCATATGTAGAAACATCTGTATGTCGTAGAAAAATGATCTTGCATTATTTCGGTGAAGATTTTGACGAGAAAAAGTGTAATAATCACTGCGATAACTGCAAGGATCCGAAAGAAAAATACGAAGGAAAAGAGTACCTACAGAAGTTACTTAAAGTTGTCCAAGCATTGAATGAAACGCAGCGTTCGAAGCATATTTGTGCATTTCTTTCTGGCAAATCTAACGCTGATATGCAGTCCTACAAGCATGATCAGCATGAACTCTTCGGTATTGGTAAGGATAAGGACGAACATTTTTGGAATGCAGTTATTCGACAATCAGTAGTAAACGGATTGCTTGAAAAAGATATCGAAACGTACGGCGTATTAAAGATCACCGAAAAAGGAGAAGAATTCATCCATACACCTCATTCCATCATGCTCTTCAAAGAACGCGACTACAAGGTTGATGACGATACAACTATTGTTATGACTGATAATGGAAGTTCAGCATTTGATGAGGTTCTGTACAAACGATTGATCGACCTAAGAAAATCAATCTCTAAGGAGAAAGAAATACCGCCTTTTGTGATCTTCCAGGAACCATCCTTGAAAGATATGTGTTTGCAATATCCGATCACTATTGAAGAAATGACGAATATTCAAGGAGTCGGAACGGGTAAAGCATCGCGTTATGGAGCTCCATTTGCTGCATTGATCAAAGATTATGTTGAAACGAATGAGATTGAGCGACCACAGGATCTTGTGGTAAAATCCCTCGTTAACAAATCAGGACTAAAGGTTCAACTTATTCAGAATATTGACAGAAAATTGCCGCTAGAAGATATCGGTCAAGCGCAAGGTAAAAGTCTTGAGGAAGTTATCGATGACATAGGGGCAATAGTAGCATCGGGTACTAAAGTCAACATCAACTATTATATCGACGAAATTCTGGATGAAGATAATCAAGAAGAGATATACGACTATTTCTCCGAAGCTGAAACAGACGACATAGGTCTCGCCTATGATGAGTTTGATGGAGATTATACGGAGGAAGAACTAAAGTTGGTCTGGATTAAGTTCATGAGTGAAATGGCTAACTAATCATTTAGCCATAATGAAAGTCTTTCGACTTAAATTATCCGAATATTCAAATTTAAGATCATCTTTCGTGATCAATACAATCCAAGCATCATTGATTGTGTCGGTTATGGTATCGGCATTTACGCGATAAAGGTCCATTCGATCCCAGTTGTCAGAGCTGAATTTGTAAAAACCCTCTTCATGAAAGGCTGTACTTCCTGCTGGTCCTTCATAGTCCATGTCAATCTTAAAAGTCGAAAGCTCTTCGCTTTTACTATCGTTAAAAATAAAGGTTCCTTGGGCGCTGTACTTGTATGTAAATCCTGATGGATTCATGTATTCGTAAGACAATATGGTCCATTCACCGTCCAGTTTTTTCCGTGTTCTTTTTGTCTTGTCACAGCCCATAATCAGGGTTATGGTTATAACGAGGAGAATATATGTCAAATGTCTATTCATAG
>CAJXLR010000172.1 GCA_913056425.1 uncultured Bacteroidota bacterium | reverse complement strand
TTCTTTTGGTTGATACTAGAGGTTTGTTCCTCAACGTAATAACCATCCGTATTCTTCCCGAGATAACCCGGCCACGAGACTCGTCCAGCAAAGTTTAGATCTATACACTCGATGGTAAATCCGGAAGGTACGTACCAATGCGACCGATTGTTATTGCGGAGCCGTATCATATTAAAACGGTTGGTTTGATGAATACGAGTTATCAAAGGCATCGCATAAACGTTGGTTCCCAGAAGCCAAGGCCATTTGACATCAGATTTAGCTGTGTCATCAAAGTCAACAACACGATAATAGTGCCTTAGATCAACGCTTGAGAATCCGGAGTCGTAGTTTACCGACTGCAACACCTCATCAGCTCGATTATCCATATCATGATCGTAAATAACCGGCGATTGAAGTAAGTATAGATCACCGTCACGTTCATAGATTACTTCCCCGGTCTCCCCATTTAAGGCAGCTGACTTGTAATCAGTGTAAAATGGGAAAACTCCTCTAGCGGCGACAATAAATACATCGGTTGAGCTGCTTTGTTGGAGGTGTCCAATAGCCGGACTTACGTAGAACTCGTAGTCATCCAGCTGGTAGTCCCAAAGCACGGAATCGCTGTATACGTTGTATGCATACAAGTGTCCGTTCATAGATGGGATTATCCACTCAAATCCTCCGAGAGGGTTCACATCCGCAAACGAGGGTGCCGCTATAAACCCTTTGGTTGAATCGTAGAAGTGCACCGTGGCAGCCGATAAACCGGAATCAAGCATCAACCCCAATTTTATGCTGTACAAACCACCCGGTTTGGTTTCTCCACCGGAACCAAAAACAACAAGATCATCAAAGACCAGAGGGGCGAAATATGTTTCTCGACCATCGGGCATTGTGTCTTGCCATATAATGGAACCGTTAGACCCAGATAAAACTAATAACTTACCGGCATATCGTTTATCGTTTTGAGAATTAGCTGCCGCATTTCCTCCATTGGAAATCAGTATGTCGTCTACGTCGTCTCCATTAATGTCTTGGATGATCTGGGGGTTGTAAAAATTGAACCAGCCGGATTTGGAAGCGTTACCAAGGCTGTCAGGCCAAAACTCCCAAAGTATATTCCCGGTATTCCCCTTAATTGCCCATAGCTGAGCGTCACGTCCTCCAATTATCACGTCAGGTAATCCATCATCATCAAGGTCGCTAAATTGAGCACTTGTATAAACTTGAGATCTGCTCGGGATTTGCCATAATTGACTCCCATTTTTTCCATTTAACGCTACAACTCCAACGTTCGATGGTTTGCCCTCCAACCCAGCTCCAACAACAATGTCGAGAATCTTATCTCAATTAAGATCGCTTGCCTTTGGAGAGCTGAAACAGCTAACGGTATCATAGGTCTTAGACCAGTGCAATAACTGACCTTTACAGAACAAGTATCCGAATAGACTAATTGCTACCAAGTAAAATCGCATAAACCAAAGATAGATAGTTGAGGTTTATTCATAAAACGTAAAATTTGTGATATGAGCTTCGAGTTCAGACATATTGTATTCTTCCTAGCGCTGTTAACCCTTGTTGCGTGCAGAAAGGATGTTGAATCAAGCTCTGAAACGTCGATATTAAAACTACCGGAAAACGTGATTGATTACCAAACAAGTATTCCGAGCTACCTGGATCGTGACTTAATCTTATTGCAAGACAACACACCTGTAGACAATGTGCAGGACAACAATGTAGTGACTTTAGGTCGAGTGCTGTTTTACGACAAACTGCTTTCGGTTGACCAGTCTTTGTCTTGTGCGTCGTGTCATCAACAACAATTTGGATTCTCGGATACAGCCCGTTTGTCAGATGGTTTCGCCGGTCAGGTAACTCTTAGGCACAGTATGGCATTGGCGAATATTAGGTTCCGACCCGGAGCTACTTTTTTCTGGGATGGAAGAGCCACAACTATCGAACATCAAGTCTTGCAACCCATCGAAGACCCGACAGAGATGAACTTGAGTTTGGATAGTGTAGTTACACGAATTCAGTCGACCTCATACTATCCAGACTTGTTTGAGAAAGCTTTTGGAAGTGACGAGGTTACCCGCACGAAAATAGCTCGATCCTTAGCACAGTTTACTAGAGCTTTGATAAGCATTGGTAGTCGGTATGATAAAGGACTATCGATGCATCGGCGTAACGAAGATTTTTCAAACTTTACAGCTGAAGAAAACTTAGGAAAGGCATTGTTCTTCAACCCGGATAAAGGGTTTTGTTCGGGTTGTCACTATACGGATTTGTTCATCATGGACATACCGCGTAACAATGGACTGGAGTGGGAGGTAAGCAATGATTTGGATGTAGGCTTTGAAGAAGTGACAGGAAGTAGTTTAGATTTTAGGAAGTTTATTGCACCGTCTCTTCGAAATATTGCGGTACGGCCACCGTACATGCATGATGGCAGATTTTCTACACTTGAGCAAGTTGTACGCCATTACAGCGACGAGATTCATTGGTCGGTAAGCTTGGATAATCATTTGAAGTCATCCGATCCGAGCAAAGCCAAACGATTTGATTTGGATGACAATGAGATATCCGCCATTGCAGCATTTTTAGGCACGTTAACGGATGATGAGTTTCTTCATGATGAGAAGTTTTCTTCCCCGTTCCAATAAACCCAAAAATCAGTTGAGAATAAAAAATTAATAATTTAGATTTGCACTCCTTTTTGGCGAGGTAGCTCAGATGGTTAGAGCGCAGGATTCATATCCGCCAGTTGGCGGACGGCATTCGAAGCGACGGCTATGTTCGAGTTGTATCGACAATTAAATGGACCGATAAGGCGAGGTAGCTCAGATGGTTAGAGCGCAGGATTCATAACCCTGAGGTCGGCAGTTCGATTCTGCTCCTCGCTACTCAGATTGACAAGCAACTCCTTAATTTACAAGGGGTTGCTTTTTTTTAGGTTACAAATAGGTAACAAGTTGAGTTACTTTAGTGTCTTTGTAACGTGAACACTTTTCAAAACTAGCACGAGAATACAAAGGTGTTTTTCTCGGTTATACAAGACCTAGTGTAAAGGTCTCAAGACCCGCCCTCCCAGATCTAACAGTTTACATTTACGTTCGGAGATTTATTAGCTACGTACGGTAGATTATTCGGTCAGGCGATGCAAATTACTACTGCGGTACGCCAAGTAATTTTTGTCCACTTGCATCACAATTATTTCCGCGATGAATGCCATGATTAAGAAAATCATCAAGCCGTAAATAAAAGGGATGAATGAAAAAATATCCATCTCACCTTCCTCTAAAGAATAAACAGTGATCAAACCACCAACAATAAGAGATACGTAACCAAGCCACTTGTAAATAGTATAAAGCGTTTTGGAGATAGGATAGCGCATTTTCCAAAATAAATTGTGCTCTGAGGTGTAGTTGTAAATTATCAGATCGAGGTATTTATTTTTATTGTTAAAAATAACTTAATCCTCGTAAACCTTAACATTCAATGATGAATGCATTTTGAACCACTAAATGTCCGAATCTTTCCCTCCGTACAATTTGTAGTAAGTGTACTCATCGTCAAGTTTAATCCATTTAGTAGCTCATGTTATGGTAATTGACGGGGTGTAGTTTATTCTTCTTTTCAATTAGTCACAGTTTTGCGAAGTTCCTTTAAGTGACATTAAGGTATATGCCGTTTGATGCCCTATTTTTTGAGCCATCCACGACTTCCATTCATCAGAGTTTGTGTTTAATGGTTCTGCTCCTAATACGCATTTTCCTGTTAGTAACGTGTACATAAAAGCACCTGAGGCTTTATCTAAATCACTATGCATATGCCAACTGTCGCCAAAAGCAGATTGTGTAGGTATAACTTCCTTTAGCTGAGCGTATAGTGTACGAATAGGTATGGCTCGAGCGTTAGGTAGTTCTGAACTTCTAATCATATAAAGTGCAACACCTAAATCTGTTGCGTTTATATCTTCGTTATCTCGTTTGTCTATGCCATAAAGCATTGATGTATTACCATGATTACTATGGTCTTGCATAGGAAAACCTAGAGAAAAATCAAATTGGCTTGGATTTATTCTGTAACGTTTGTTAGGTTCGAAATTAGTGTTAGCCCTACCATAGTTGAAATTTATTGGAGGTGTTCCGCCACTTACAAGTGTTCTATCAGATTTTGCAATTACCCATTGTAAGCCATTTAAAATTCCGTTTTCAGAACTGGAACCTGTATGGTTATAATTAAGTGTGTTGTCTGCAATATCACAACCTTTAAAAGGCGAAACAAAAGTTCGTTCACCTGTATAATGTGTGTTGTTATCTTCATTAGTTACAGTAGACAATGCAATAGTTGCAATTTCGTCATCATAGGTGTAATTGGATGTTGTCGCACTTTTATTAAATAACTGAGCGTAAATTGCTGCTGCCGATAAATAAGCTCCATTTGGTGTAGGATGCTCGGTTGCTATATCTTTTTTGTTATTAGGTAAGTTTTTCCATGCTAATCCTGCTGGTATAGTTTTTAATTGTGTTTTTGCTCCATTTGCTGTTCGGTATATGAATTCTTCGTAATGTTCAATTGTTGCAGTGCTTACTTCATCTTTTGGCCATACCATTAAAAGCATAGGTTTAGCACCACCTTCTTGTATTTTGGAAGCAAGTTTGTTTACTCCTAATGCATAATAACCTGGTAAATTTGCTATAATATAAGGGTCTGCACCTATAATTACGTAATCCCATTTCTTATTGGTTTGATTACTTAAATTATTCCAACGATCGGTTTGTCCTTCTGGCCAATAATAGTATTGCATTAATGAATGTGAAAAATGT
>CAJXLR010000171.1 GCA_913056425.1 uncultured Bacteroidota bacterium | reverse complement strand
TGAATGCAGTCATTGCAGCCTTGTACTTTCTTGTTTTGTAATACTGTTTTGCGATTTCGTAGCTCTTCTGTTCTAAGCGACTACGAAGATCTTCCATGTACTCGTTACACAAGTCAATTTTATCCGATCCAGGATGTGTATTGATGAACAACTGCAATTCATTGATTGCTTTGTAGGTATATGCCTGATCCAAGCTGTGTGTTGGCGCTTCTAAATAATAACAGTATGCGGTAAGGTATGCAGCTTGGTCCGCTTGCTCGTTTTGAGGGAATGTTTTGTAGAAATTCTTGAAGTGATAGCCGGCTAAGATGTAATCCTTCTGCAGGTACAACGTATTAGCGTAATAGAAATAAACCTCTTGCGCCTTTTCAGTACCACGATACAGCGTGATTAATTCATCAAATATTGGATACGCTTTGTTGTATTCACCAGCTTCGTAGTATTCTACTGCTTTTCCGAATTTAAAATCCAAATCCTTGCTTTTAAGCACTTCTTGGTATTCACCACATGAAGTTGCCATCGCGGCAAGGAGTATATATGTAAAGAATTTCTTTCCCATCATTGACGGGCAAAGGTAAGCTATTTACCAAACTTGTAAAGAGGAAATATCATCATAATCCCTACCCTTTTCTACATTGCTAATCAGCTGTTCAACTAGTACATCTGCGTAATCAGGAAAATCAATCTTATTCCGATGTGTACTGTTTAAGAATTCTTGCCAAATGGCCTTGCCATTCATGTCCAAAGAATCAAATACTTCAACACCGATTAGTGAGGCTGCAACTGCGTTAGAGGCTTGTTCGTATTGTCCGTTAATCGGGCTAATCAGTAGTTTTTTGCCGCAGTATAAGGCCTCGGAAGGTGCTTCGAAGCCAGCACCGCAAATAAGACCAGTACAGGTTTTAAAACTCTCGAGATAGCCTTCAACTCCGACTGGCTTAACAATCGTGTTATCAGTAGAGTACTGTTTCTCTACTCGAGAAAACACTTCAAAACGTTCGTTTGGGAATTGGGCCGTAAAAGCTACAATTTCATCTGCTGAATAGGATGGCAAGTAAATAGTGTAATGTCCCCTATCCTCTAATTCTAGTTCCCGGATTTCCTTCCTAATGATGGGTGGAAGTATGAATTTATCATAGTTTTCAAAGTGAAATCCAATAGCATATTTCGATGGGGACATGTTCGCTATTACCCATTCCCAGTGCCAAACGCGCTTTGGGGGACGAGGTGTATTCTTAGTCCAAAAGGCAGCCTGATGACTTATTTGTAATGATGGAACTCTTCGCAATAAACAAGCATAAGAAGCAACGGCCTCAAAGTCTATGAATACTGCATCATATTCCTTGACTGGAAGGGAAAGAACATCCCTGATAAATCGAAGCGGCTTATTCTTTAAAACACTGCGCCAGTAACTAACCGCCCCTTTGGAATCATAGACCATCGTAAGTCCGTAGCAGCGATATTTTATGTTGAAACCTAAATTCAGATCGCTCTGAGTTCCTGAAACAAGCACATCTACTTGTGCGTGAGCATGTAACCGAGGGACTAAATCTCTCGCCCGGGCCACATGGCCATTACCAGTTCCTTGAAATGCGTAAAGTATCTTCAAATTAGCTATTCAGAAATTCCTCAGTAAGTTTCGAAATTAGCTCTTTCGGCGATAAATGAGTGCGTTCCTCGTCATCTTGTTCCGGAACCCCATTCTTTGGGGTAGAAAGAAAATCATGCTGATGTAAGCGCCATATACCTCCGTGGTACTCTAAGGCAGTGCAATTTTCTACCCAATCACCTGAATTCATGTATTTTACGGAACCTTTGTTCGTTTTAACTTCTCTCATAATTGGCTGATGGATATGACCGCACACAACGTAATCGTATTTCTTTTCTATCGCCAATTCGCTAGCTACTCTCTCGAAATCTCCGATGAACTTAACGGCTCCTTTAACACTGTTTTTGATTCTCTTAGATAGGCTATACTTTTCACGACCTAACTTTTTTAAAATCTTATTCAGCCAGCGATTCATCACTATTAGAAGGTCGTAGCCCCAGCCCCCCATTTTTGCTATAAACTTGGCTTGGTGTATGCTGTGATCGAAAATATCACCGTGGAAAAACCAAAGTTTTTTTTCATCTAGCTTTAGAACGAGGTGATTTCGAAGATAAATATTACCGAGTTGCCAATCGGTAAATCTTCGCAGAGCTTCATCATGATTACCCGTGATATAATGAATCTTCGTTCCCTTACTTGCCATCTTTAAAAGTCGACGGATCACTTTTAAGTGTTCCTTAGGAAAATATGATTTTCTGAAATTCCATATGTCAATGATATCCCCATTAAGAACGAGTACTTTGGGTTCAATAGAATGGAGATATGAATTGAGTTCTTTAGCATGGCATCCGTAGGTTCCTAAATGAATGTCACTTAATACGCAAACATCTAACTTTCTTCTAATTCTCATCTTCGACGCTTTTGAAGCGTAAAATGAAAAAGGCTAACAAGTAGTTCATTAACTACTCGTTAGCCTTGTGTTATAATTTCTTAGAGTTAGTGTTTATAACAAGTTAAGGCTGTTCAATTCTGATGTTAACTCCTTTATTAATCTATCTGTCACAGAAACCAATGGTAATCGGACATGATTATTACAAATACCTCGCAATTCTAATACTGCTTTAATACCAGCAGGGTTACCTTCGGCAAAAAGAAGATTCGTTAGATGAAATAGTGATAGATGCGCCTCTTTTGATGCAGACCAATTTCCTTGAACAGATTCATCGTAAACCTTACAGAATACTTCTGGCACACCTTGTCCACTAACAGAGATTACACCGTCACAACCTAAACCTAACATGGCAAATGTTAGATTGTCGTCACCAGAAATGATTTTAAAACCTTCTGGACGCCCTAAAACAAGTTCAGTGATCTGATCTAAATTTCCACTAGCTTCTTTAATGGCCACAATATTTTCAAAGTCAGCAGCTAGACGCAGCGTAGTTTCTGCAGAGATATTCGAGCTTGTTCTTCCAGGAACGTTATAAAGAATAATTGGCAAACTAGACGCTTCACTCAGCGCCTTATAATGCTGGTAAATTCCTTCTTGAGTAGGCTTGTTGTAATATGGGCTCGCACTTAGCAAGGCGCTAACTCCTGCCACATTAAAGTCTGCCATTTCTTGCGCAACGGCCATGGTGTTATTTCCGCCAATACCAAAAATCACAGGTAAACGATTGGCATTCTTTTCTAGAACGAAATCCAAAATTTTATATCGCTCTTCCTTGCTCAGCGTTGGATTTTCCGCAGTAGTTCCATTGACCACGAAATAGTCCACTCCCCCCTTAATACAATGTTCAAGTAGTCTTTCTAGGCCGTTGAAATCAATAGAGCCATCGTTGTGAAAGGGTGTTATTAAAGCAACCCCTACTCCTTTCGGTACTCCTCTATCCATGGTTGATTATTTTTAAGTAATTCACCAATGTCTCTAGTTTTTCTTCCAAACTATGGTTTCCAGGCACGGTGAAGTCTGTGTCTTCATAAGTTCCTTGCAAATCTACGCGAAGTGCATACTTCCTAGCATACCAATACCAACCTAAAACATCATCATTGCACAAATTCAATATAAAGTGTTTGTTTTCAGTCATCATCGGTAAGGCAATGGCAGGTTCGCCGCGTAAATTGATGTCATTAAGGTACAACACACTACTATTCACAGCCTGTTCCTTATTTCGTTTTTCTTTTATCCAGCGAACTCCTTGAGCTCTCTTAAAATACCGCTTGACCGTGACCAATTCTTTCTCGGTACTATGAATGACAGTAACCGAAGCATTCGTGTCTAGGGCAACATTCGTGCTTGGTTGTGCAGCCTCAATAAGCTGTTTGCGATAATGATTTTTTAGGAATTTCATAGGCCTAGTAACTCAATAAAATCTTGCTCACTTAAAATCGGCACCCCCAAAGACTCCGCCTTCTTCAATTTCGATGGTCCCATACCTTCACCGGCAACCACATAATTTGTTTTCCCACTAATGGAACCCACATTTTGACCGCCATATCTCTCAATGGTGTCCTTTAATTCATTGCGAGAGAATCGCTCGAACACCCCTGAGACTACAATCTTCGCCCCAGTGATTGGACTCTCAGTAAAACTTTCCTCAGTTTGAATCATTTCCATTTGTACTCCAGCTTCTACAAGAGCATCAAGGACCATCGCATTCTTCTCAGATCTGAAATAACTATAAACTTCACGTGCAATAACCTCACCCATAGAATCTACGGCAGTGATTTCTTCTATGGAGGCTTCTGCAAGGGCGAACATCGAGCCGAAGTGTTTGGCTAGCTTTTTCGCCACTGTGGCTCCAACGTGTCTGATTCCTAAGCCAAAAAGTACGCGTTCAAAAGGCACTTCCTTGCTCTGTAGAATCCCGTCAAGAATATTTTGGACGCTCTTATCCTTAAATCCTTCCAATTCTATCAACTCGTCGAAAGTGAGCGAATAAAGATCTCCAGGGTGTCTTATGAGACCTTTCTCTACAAAGAGCTGGACGGTTTCACTACCCATACCCGCGATATCCATGGCCTTTCTACTGATGTAATGTTCGATTCTACCACTGACCTGTGGCGGACAACTTTCAGTGTTCGGACAGTAATGCTGTGCTTCCCCATCTTTTCGAACTAAGGAAGTTGAACATTCAGGACATTCTTCGATGAAAATGACTTCATTCGAATCCGAGGTCGCATTAAACAAGCAAACTTGAATTTCCAACAGCGACATCCAATTCTTTTATCAACAAAACACGGTTTTTCAGTGTAATGTTGCGTGATTTACATTTGGAAATTGACCATGAGGGAGTAG
>CAJXLR010000170.1 GCA_913056425.1 uncultured Bacteroidota bacterium | reverse complement strand
GGATCTTCGGGTGCGTCATATTTACCACCAAATTTTAGTCAAATAACTACCTTGAACAGCGACGGATCTGGGTCTAATAGTTTTAACATTCCAAACAGTACGTGGTGCGATCAGTGTATTGGTGCATTTGCTCCATACACATTGCCTGACCCTGTTCCTTGTGGGTGCATGGATATGACTATGACTATTACCATAGAGCCATGCAACACTGCACCGTCTAATTGCCCCGACCTAGAACTTGAGTTAGACCTAGAAGTGTGTTGTAGCTGTGATGTTCGAGAATCTCCACCAAATGACTAGTGAGGTAATGAGAAGTTATTTTATCACATCCGTATTGACAATTCTAATGTTGGGAAGTAACTTTCTTGTTGCTAACGCTCAATTTAGAGATGTTGAGGTCGAGTATCGGCTACTTTCACCATCAAAAGGAGACTCTTTTAAGTCTCCCGGGATGATTCCTGTGTATTTTCGGTTATTCAATAACGGGCCAGACACAATTTATTCAGCTGATTCTTTTGTTTATTCAATAACTCACGGACTGATTTACCCATTTAAACCGGTCACAAAGCGTTTAACTGTAGGCGAAGTCATAGTCCCTGGAGACAGTAGTTCCATATACTATGACTCAGTGCCCATTGACTGGGAAGGCCAATTCGTCCCGACGTTTGAATTATCAATACTTGCCAGTTATTTTACTTCTTTACGTCCGGGCGAGGTTTTCAGGGTTACCCACCCTGATTATCAAGACAGTATCCGCAAAGTTACTTTGAGGCATATTTATAATTCGTCGACTCCCTTTGAGGACACACATACTAAGCTAAAATACTATCCAAATCCAAACAACGGGTATGTCCACATTGAACTTGGGGAGAATCTTAGTAGCGAAAACCTGTCCATCAACATGTATAACATCACAGGACAGCCTGTTGATTTTTCCATAGAAAACTATTCAACTAATCATTTAATACTTCATTATCCAAATTGTAGAAGCGGAATCTATTTTCTCCAAATCAAAGAAGGAAAAGATGTATTAACCAATTCCAGAATATTAATAATCAACTAACATGAAAAAGACCTTATTACTATTTTTTATCATCGTCCCAGTGGTATCCTACTGTCAGGAGTCCAGGTATATAGATTTGAAAACAACCATCGCCCAACCGACTGAAGACTTTGCGTTTTATGGTCCAGGTAGGGACTCCGTTCAAGTGAAATTAGTTAATCAAGGACCTGACACGATTTATCCGACTGATGACGCAGTTGTAACACTAAAGTTTGCTAGAGCCAGAAAATTACCAGTAGTTCAGACAGTTAATGCATACGTTAATCCAGGGGATAGCTTACATCTCTGGGTACCATTAAAGTTTGTTGCACAAGTAAGTATTAAGGACGTTCAGCTCTGTGTACATGACGCGTTTTTAATATCACCTCCAGCAGCACCTTACAGAAAAGTTTTTTACGAAAAAGACTCAAGTCAAATGTATGGAGACAACACTTCATGCATTTCTGGAGATCTTTTTATAGACCAAACTAGTTCTATAGGCTCCCTGAATAACCAAATTGGGGTGACAATTTATCCAAACCCAACAACGGGGGTAATTTCCGTATCCAGTTTGAATCCAGATTCTGAGGCAAGGATTGAGCTATTTTCGTCAACTGGAATTTTACTCACTTCTACAATTTTGGAACTTGGAGAGTCTTCAATAAGCGATCTTTCAAACTATTCGGTCGGTACTTATATTCTTAGAATAACTCAAGATGGGAAGTCCCGAAGCCACCTGGTGGTAAAGCAGTAACTTGTATATACATCGGTTCTTCATGAGACACCTTACAAACATGAATCAATTGACATTATCTATGGCTAACGGATTCTATGTGGTTGAAGTAAAGCGACTAAATGGGGCCAAGCGACTAGTGTGAGGAATCAAAATGTACTAGCTCTTGGTTTTAACCCTGACACACCTCAATTGAAATAAATTATTGAAATTACGAGATCAAAACCACAATGTAAGTCGGTAGGACAACAAGTAATTGCGACTGTTATCCATTGCATCGTAGAGTAAATTTGGCTTTAGATCATATGGATATTCTTCCCTTTAATTCTGAGAAGTACATAGGAGTAATTGAAAAGAACAATCAAAAGAAAGCGCACAATAGTCATCTCGCCCCATAGTTATTAAGAAAACATACGAATGCGGATTTCTTTGGTTATTTGCATAGATGACAAGTGAAAATTTGTTACACCCTAATGTGTTTCACTAAACCTTTAAAGTAGAACGCAATACGTTAATAAAGAGGGCATTGTGCTGTCTTTTCGATTCCCGGCAGCTCCACTAAGAAAGGTTTCGATTTATTTCGGAACCTTTCTTTTTGTTTCAGAATTACTGAAAATCAACACTTTGTAAAAATTTGACTTTATATTCGTTTCGAAATGTTTCAAAAAAAACCTCAAAATGTTTCACCTGTAATTGGTTGTATGTCGTTAAACCAACCCCACGACTCTGTTGCAGCAAGCTATTTGTACACGGGCAACGGAAGATTATCCAAAAAACACCACAGTCAAAAAAAAATCCAGAAAAAAATTCTTCTGTTACACAATAACGTCAGAACCTAGTCGTTTTCAATTCGTGCTGTTGATTTTGTAGTTACTTATTTACCACACAATTGACAATATGAAAAACGGCTTCCACATGGATGAAATCGATATGAAAATACTCGATTTACTCCAGAACGATGCCAAGCTAACCGCAAAGACCCTCGGCGACAGAATAGCTTTGTCGCAAACACCCGTTTACGAACGCATCAAAAAGCTGGAGCGTAACGGTGTGATTCAAAAGTATGTTGCGTTACTTGATCCGGCTAAACTTGGACAGAACCTGGTTATCTTCATGAATATTAGTTTAGGAGAACACCGCGTTGGCAGTAGGGAAGAGGTTATAGATAGCCTAGTTTCACTTTCAGAAGTTTCCGAACTCTACCAAACATCTGGAAGGTACGATTTCCTCGCAAAAGTGCGCTTAAACCAGATAGTAGAATACCGCAACTTTCTTGTAGAAAAGGTGGCCGAGATTCCAAACATCAAAGACATTGACAGCCTAATAGTACTCGAGACGATAAAATACTCTACCACTTTGAATCTACCCGTTAAAGTAGCGTAAAACTCAAACATTATCACTCCATATGCGCGGCTTTTCAGCCCATTTTCCCTATAATTGGCACTTAATAGGAAAAATCTCTTTTGCATGGGAGAAAACACAATTAGACTGGACACCATCGATCTTCAGATACTCAAGCTTCTGCAAGAGGATGGTAAGCGCACAGCAAAGCAGCTGGCCGAGGAGATTGGATTGACGCAAACTCCCGTGTACGAGCGTGTTAAAAAACTTGAGAAATCCGGCGTAATTGATCGATATGTCGCGATTCTGGACCCGTCGGCAATCCAGAAGGACATGGTTATCTTTTTGAGCATCTCATTAAACGACCATGCAAAAGAACCAAGATCAAAGCTTCTTGATGCGCTGAAACAACTCCCTCAACTCTCAGAAATATACCACACGTCCGGTGCCCATGATTTCTTAGCTAAAGTACGGGTAAAAGATATTCAAGCTTATCGTGACTTTTTAGTAAAAAGCATTGGTACGCTTGACAACATAAAGGATATCACAAGCCACATCGTGCTCGACGAGCTTAAATCGGACACGGCGGTATACATCGACGACACAAAAATCTAGGGCGTATCCACGTCTTTCATTCCACACGTTTCTCCGTCCAACTCGGTTTCAACCGTAAAGTCGGCAAAAGGGTATTGTTTTAGCACACTCTTTATGTCTTCCTTTACTTTCAGCAGTGTAGCCAAGTCAGGTATGTCTTTCAATTTAACATGGGTGCTAAAAACATGGTGCTCCCCCTCAAGAGACCAAATGTGCGTATGGTGCGTTCCGGCAACATGGTTAACCTGATGGATTTGGGACTCCACCTCTTCCACACTAATGTCAAGAGGTGTACCCTGAAGAAACAAGAAAGTAGTTTCTCGCAACCGCTTAAACACATTCCACAAAATGTACAGCGTAATTATAAGCGAGAGGATTGGGTCCAATACAGGAATGTTGTAGAAGTAAAGAATCACACCTACGACTAGAATCGCTACCCAACCGAGCATATCTTCAACCAAATGCCAAGAAACAACCTTCTCATTCATGGTCTTTCCTCCGCGCAGTCTCCACGCCGCATACCCATTCACGGCCACACCCACAATGGCGAATAATACCATTTCTCCGGCTTTTGGGCTTTCTGGAACCAAAATTCGATTGATGGCTTCATATATGATGCAAACCGAACTTAATATGATTACGATTGAATTGATAGCGGCGCCCAGTAAAGAGAACCGTGCGTAGCCAAATGAGTATTTTGAGTCGGCTTTTTGGTGAGACTTTTTCTCTAGATACCACGATAAACCCAGTGAAAAACTATCTCCAAGATCATGCACCGCATCTGATAAGATGGCAATGCTATTCACATAGATTCCTACGATGACCTCCAGTATTGTAAACCCGAAGTTTAAAAAGAAAGCAAGTCTTAAATTCTTACCAGAGTTGTTGTGTTGATGTTGCCCCATCCGTAGCTGTATACAAGAATAACTAATCTAGCATCAAATCCTCTTGCCTCAATTAATATTAACTCGATAGTAATGTCTTAGCTCAACAACAATCAAATTTATCTACCTGATAATTAGCACAATACAAAAAAAACCAATTCTTCATGCAACCTTAGAGTACCCAGTCCGACAAAACCTATACAAACGGAAAGAATACTCAAATACACGTTATGAAGAAATTACTTAAAACGAAG
>CAJXLR010000169.1 GCA_913056425.1 uncultured Bacteroidota bacterium | reverse complement strand
TAAAGAGCACAGGAGTCGTCATTGTTTCGGATTGTGTGCGCACCAATAACTGATATACACCGGGATCTACTGAAAGGTGCATGTTGATCAATTCTTTAGAGACTTCACCTGAGCTTCTCCAAACTACTTCTCCCAGAGCATTCAACAACTGTAAGTCGTGTGCTTCCGCACCAATTGGCAACGAAATATTCAATGTTCCCGTACTTGGATTAGGATATACTGCAATCTCTTTAATCGCTTTGTTTTCAACCGATAAAGAATTGATAGTCACCGGTTTCGTTACACTGTCAACGCAACCGAATAGCGACTTCACCACCAACGAAACGTTATACGTTTTATCCTCATAATAGTGACGAGTAACATCAGTCCCCATCAACGTATCTCCCCCATCATCAAAGTACCAAATATAGTCGCCTTGATCAATCAGTCTGGAAGCAAAAATTACATCTCTCCAAGTCACTTGGTAATAGAAGTTTGCATCCGGCATAACCCGCCAGATTACCGTATGTGTTGTTGTATCACCTACACAGCCCTCGTTTGAAATGGAGAATGCATACGACTTTGTTTCAGTGAAAGGTCCAACCGATAGCGAGTCCCCTACATACAATTTGTTCTCTAGGGACGCATCATACCAGGTGACATCACCACGGTCCGGTTTTACATAGAGAACTGGTTCGGTACCATCGCATGCTTGAGTATCAAGCATCGACTCTGAAATCTTACCGTAGGGTATAGAGCGCGCAATCCAAGGGTAACGTACACTGTCCGAACAGTTTCCTTCAAAAGACTCTAACCAAAATGTATCAGTATTGGACACAGTAGGGAGTAAGATCTTTAGTCCCAAGTGCTCTTCATTAACACCTGTAGGTGCATCGAACCATCGTATATCGCCATGAAGCTCAGACAAATCGAGTTCTATGTCTTCACCTTCACATGCCTCTTTATCTACCAATCCATTTAATGTCGCAAAGTGATGCACATCAATTTTTATGGGAAGTCGAGAACTTGCGCAAATGCCATTATACGAGTCGACATAGCGGTAAAAACTTCCTCGATCTGTAGGAGTAAACGTGTGTTTACCACCTTGGTTCAATGATTTACCTCCAGCAGCTTGATCAAACCACCTGAGTGTATTATCTCCAGAAGCCGACAATTCTAAATCACCTGAGAGCAAACAAATCGCTGTATCGTTTGATACGGTTGGTTCTTTGGGTGCGAAAGCATTACTTACAAAGGCGCGAACTCTCACTCGACCGGGGTGTGTACACTTACCATTAAACGTTTTTGCAAAGAAGGCGGTATCCTGATTTAACGGTCCAACTTGTAAAAAGTCCCCTGAATGAAGCGTAACCAACGATGTCGAATCCTCGAACCATCGTGTTTCACCGATTTGGCTTTCAGCAACTAGATTGGCTAATGAGTTTAAGCAAATAGAATCGTCCTTAACATCCGGTAATCCCGGTGTTTGAGTCACTTTAGTGATATGACGCTTGCGCAAGCTTTTACAATTGAAATTAACCCCTTGTGCAAAAATGGTATCATTAATCTGAAGCGCACTTGTTTCATAATCCGGTCCTGAAGAGACTATTGTTGTATCAATTGGTCCTCTGTGCCAATTGACATTTGAATTGGTATTTGCGATAACTATCGCCTTATTTCCGGAACACACATTCGTATCTCCGGAAAACGAGATTTTATCGGGTTGGAAGTGCAGCGCGGCAGTTGCCGTGTCTTCACACGCTCTAAAACCAGTCATGCTGTACAATATACTTCGAACACCAACGGTTAAATTCCTTCCGGATGGAAACTTGGTTCCTCCATGAACGGCACTGTAAAAAAATCCGCTTCCATAGCTCCAACGATGGCAAAAGCGCTCGTAATCCAAATTGCGATATTCCTGATAGAACTTGTATGCGTTGTACTGCGGATTGAAATAGAACGGAGAGGATGTATTCGTGAACTTCACCGAATCTCTGTAGTCGTAACAATCTTTAAAACTAAAATCGTTATAGAGTTTATAGGATACGTAGGGCTCTAAAAGCATATCGCAATCCAGTGTAGTTCCTCCAATGTTCAAGTCGAGACATCGATACCATCTACCGCCAATTGAGCCGCATGCGAAGTTATCAGCAAACCCATCTTGCTTGGTATAATCGTTACAAACAATTGCAACTCGAGTGCTGTCAAACGAACGAACTACCACGATATATGGTTTTGTGGTGGTATAGGGTTCAAAATTTGCAAACTGGACAATGTTATCAAGTACGCCATTCCCAAATGTAGTGTCGATTTGAAGCGTATCTGCTCGAACAGGAGTGCCGGAAGGTAGGCTGTCAGCACCCGCTTCGTAAATCTCACAGTAAACATCAACCGCATTCGCAGTTGTATCCAGTGACCACGCATAAAACTTGAATCCAGAAATGGTTACCGTATCTGGGGCACTGTATAGCTGCCCCAAGCGATACCCGTCCGATATGTTAATTGCACGTAGCGTGCTACCTGTGTTGTTCGTGTACAAGTTGGCGATTAACTTGTCGTAGCCAAAGTCCAACGTATCCTGCCCACACTGCTTCAAAGCACCTTTTGCTTTTCCGTGCGACCAAGTTTGGTTGCTCGTTTGTGGTAAGTGTAGGGTTACTGAAGGTGAGGTAAACTGTCCATATCCGTGAGGTGCCAACCAGCATAAGAAGAGAAGAACGTAGAGCTTTCGCATAAAGTCGGTTTCTAGATTTCCGTAAATTTACAAAATAAATCAGCTCATGAAAGTCAAAAACCAAGTACGGAGCAAGCTAAACGGTCACCCGGAATACATCGTTTATGGAATAGTTACCGGTGTCCTCATTATGATCTTAAATTTTACGCGGCTGTGGTCTATGCTGGGGCAAATACGACACGAATGGTATGCGTCGCTGGGTGCCATTTGTTTTTTGTTCCTCGGATTGTACATGGGAATTCGCTGATATGAGTGGCAGCATAAGCACAAAAACAAGAAACTTCCTTGGGAAAATGCTAAGACAAAAGAGCTTGGTCTTACAAAAAGAGAAGTTGAAGTACTCATACTTTTGGCTGGTGGGCTCTCAAATCGACAAATTGCAGAAAAACTATTCATTTCACGTAGTACGGTAAAGACTCATATCTCTACCCTTTACCGTAAAATGGGGGCAAAACGAAGAACACAGGCGCTAAGAATTGCTGTGGAAAATGGCATAATTGGACCTGATACTTTAGTACGAAATATTACTCATCCGCCCAAAATTATTGATTACAAGACATAATAATCACCACTTTTGTGGGGTAAACAATTCAAATGAAAAACAAGAATATCCAATACGGAATCATCGCCGGGCTCATAGTACTGGTAGCGATGTTCGTTTCAGTTAATCTATCCGGTAATGAGTTAACCTACAAACAATCTGAGATCATTGGTTTCGGTGGGCAGTTCGTAGCATTCAGCACCATAGTCTTTGCTATACTTAATCATAAAAAAGAACAAGGAAGCATCAGCTTTGGCGAAGCCTTTAAAATAGGAATGATCATAACCGGTATTGCCACTGCTTTTTGGGTGATTGGTTGGTTGATTTATGTATCCATTAATCCAGAAGTTGTGGATGCCATGTTCAACAAACAAATGGATATGATTCGAAGTTCGGGTGGAAGTGAAGAAGAAATTGCAAAGAAACTAGAGGATGCCAAGACTGTGATGGAGTCCTATAAAAATCCATTGGTAAAGATTGTGGTTTCTATTATCGAGATATTCCCAACAGGTTTAGCAATCACGCTTGTTACGGCTTTATTTGCCAAAACGAGAAAGCGATAATCCACACTAAATCCAATAGAATAGTTAACTCACAGAACTTCTATAAGCGTTTAATCTTGAATTGAATATGTTTGCGACATCAATTCAAGTTCAATGAAAAAGATCGTTTTTGCTCTAACGAGCATCCTATTTATTTACACTGCCTCTTTTGGTCAAGACAAAGTTTTATCAATGCAAGAGGCTATTGGCGGTTACCACCTCTACCCTCGCGGTGTAAACCAATTACAGTGGGCCGGAGACCAACATTACGCATATGTCGATACAAGGGATGGTGAATCCGCATTAAAACGTGTAGATGCTGGATTGAACGAAGATTTCTGGATTACACGCGGTGAAATTGAAACCGCTTTATTGGCTATTGATGCCGATAGTCTTTCCGCTCTACCTCGTGTAAGATGGACAGATAAAAATAGCTTTCGCTTTTACCACAAGGGAACTTATTACTCTTACAACACAGAAGATAAGAAGGCTACAAAACTATTCGAATACAGTCCTGCAATGATGTCGCATGCAGATGTGAATTGGTCTACCAACGCCGTTGCATATGTGAATGAAGACAATCTATATGTAAACGGAGATGCTTTAACAACGGACGGAGGAAATGGAATTGTTTACGGACAAGCTGTTCATAGAAGTGAATTTGGCATCACCAATGGAACATTCTGGTCTGAGAGTGGAAAGAAATTAGCGTTCTATCATATGGATGAATCTATGGTCACTGCATATCCGTTGTACAACCTGGATAAAAAACCCGCAAATTCTAAAGAAATCCGTTACCCTGTCGCAGGTGATCCAAGTCATCATGTAACCATTGGCGTGTACGATGTTTCAAGTAAGAAGGTAATCTACCTGAAAACAGGCGAGCCAAAGGAGCAATACTTGACTAATGTATCATGGGGACCTAACGACAAATACATCTATGTTGCTGTTGTGAATCGCGGACAGGACCATATGTGGTTGAAGCAGTTTGATGCATCTACAGGTGAATTCGTAAAAACGCTGTTTGAAGAAACACACGACAAATACGTTGAACCTGA
>CAJXLR010000168.1 GCA_913056425.1 uncultured Bacteroidota bacterium | reverse complement strand
AAGATTCGCGCGGTAATCAAACCGAAGCAAAAAAAGCGCAAAATCAATCCATTCGCGAGTTCCAAACTTGTGATGAGTGAATACAACCTAGAGAAGAAAAACATTATAACGCTTTACCAAGCGAAGGGATTTCGTGATGCGAAATTGGTCACAGATAGCGTAATCCGGGTTAGTCCAAACCGAGTTAACTTAAAAATCCATGTAGATGAAGGAAGTAAATACTACTTCAGGGACATCGAGTGGACAGGTAACACAAAGTATTCATCTGGTAAACTCGACACAATTCTCGGCATCAAAAAAGGTGATGTATTTAACCAGGCCAAACTAGACACACGATTGTTCGCCAATCCATCCGGTATTGATATCTCAGGATTGTATATGGATGATGGCTACTTGTTCTTCAATATATCGCCGGTTGAAACCAACGTTGAAAACGACAGTATCGACCTTGAAATTCGTATATATGAGGGAAAACAAGCTACAATAAACGATGTCCGGGTTATTGGGAATACAAAAACCAGTGATTTCGTAATACTCCGTGCGTTGCGAACACGTCCGGGTGAAAAATTCAGTAGAACTGATATTCAGCGTTCCATCCGAGAACTCGCCGCATTGAACTACTTTGACCCAGAGCAACTGGATGTAAATCCGGTACCTAATCCGGCAAACGGAACCGTAGATATTGAATATAAGGTTGTAGAGAAGCCTAGCGACCAGATTGAAGCCAGTGGCGGTTTTGGTGGTGGATTTGGATTTGTTGGAACGGTTGGCTTAAGCTTAAACAACTTCTCTACTCGCAAGATGTTCCAAAAAGGTGGTTGGAATCCAATCCCTACCGGTGATGGACAGCGACTTACGGTGCGAGCACAGTCGAACGGTATTCCTTTTCAGTCGTACAACTTCTCTTTCACCGAACCTTGGCTAGGAGGTAAGAAACCTAACTCACTTACCGCAAGTGTGTTCTACAGTCGCCAAACCTCTCAGGTGAATTGGACCGATCGTAACGATCCGAACCGTCAAAGACTGCATACCACAGGAGCAAGTTTGGTTTATGGAAAACTCCTTAAATGGCCCGACGATTACTTTACGTGGAGTCACTCATTAAACTATCAGCAATTTAAGCTGGAGAACTGGAGAGCTTTTGGTTCGAATGAAATCGGATACACCGATGGAATCTCGAACAGTTTATCATACCAAACCACCCTGTCTAGAAACTCTACATCTGCGCCAATATACCCTCAAAACGGATCGCAATTTTCGTTGAGTTTACAAACCACCTTACCACACTCTTTACTCGGTCAAGAACGTGATTATTCCACACTCTCAACCCAAGAAAAGTTTAAGTGGGTAGAGTATCACAAATGGAAATTTAACGCAAGTTGGTTCATGAATGTGGTTGATAAGCTGGTTTGTGTGCCTCACTTTGAGACCGGTATTATCGGGCTCTTCAATCGAAACGTAGGGTACTCTCCTTTTGAGCAATTCCGAGTAGGAGGTTCCGGTTTTGGACAATGGGCAGTTTATGGTACCGAAATCATCCCTCAAAAGGGATATGCAGACAACTCGATATCAGGCGATCCTGGAAACGCTCAGGATCCTGATCCACTTTACGCCAAATACAGCATAGAGATGCGCTATCCGCTCTCGTTAAACCCATCGGCTACGATTTATGGGTACACGTATTTTGAAGCAGGAAATACTTGGGATGCAATTCGTGAGTACGACCCATTTGAAATGCGTCGAGCGTTTGGTGTTGGGGTGCGTATGTTCCTACCTATGTTTGGTCTTCTTGGATTTGACTACGGTTGGGGATTAGATCAGACCACGCCAAACAATAAATTAGGCGAAAAGGGGCAATTCCTTTTCTCTATTGGCCAGGCGTTCTAGACCTTGTTTGGAACGTAGGTAAGAAAACTAAGCTTGCTCGGATTAAACACATCTCGGGCGACGCGTTGAAGCTGTTCCGGTGTAATTTCCTCTATTTTGTCCAGCACTTCCTCCAGTGATTCAACGTAACCGAGATCTAACAAGCTACGGCCAATCACAAACATCAAACTGCTATTGCTTTCCTCCGCCATGATAAGCTGACCTCGGAACTGTGTTTGGTATTTCTTGAACATTGCCGGACTCAATGGTTTGTTCCGCAGGTTTTCCAATTCGCGCAGTACGGCTTTCTTCCCTCGATTAATATTCTTTTTATCTGTGCCGAAATAGATTGTCACAAACCCCGAATCTGTTAACGATTGATAATTACATTCAACACTATACGTGTAGGCATGCTTCTCACGTAGTTTTAGGTTGAGTAGCGAGTTTAGCCCCGGCCCACCCAACATGTTGGCCAATAGCATTAGTGCAGCGCGATCCGGATGATCCATGGGGTAAGCCGGCGCACCGATTAACACGTGAGATTGTGCAAAACCATTTGCCTTAACCGTATCGAATGGTTCAATATCCGCAGGAGGTTCCCGCAACACTGTTCCCTCTTGTAACTCGAGTGGTTCCAGGTGTTTTTTACAAACTCTGAGAGATTTCTGGAAGGTAACTGGCGCCACCACCACCAAAATGATTTCGTTGGCGAAATAGCGTTCTTGAACAAAGTTTCGGATATCCTCTTGATTAAAATTCAAAATGGTTTCCTTATCTCCCAAGATGTTATTCCCTAGGGGATGTCCTGGATAAAACATCTCTTGAAACTCATCAAATATCCGCTCTTCCGGAGCATCGAGATACATATCGATTTCCTCACAGATTACGCGTTTTTCCCGTTCGAGTGGTTTAACCGGAAAACTCGAATTGAAGGTTACATCAACCAGTAATTCGATAGCTCTGTCGAAGTGATCTTTAACAACGCTTGCATGCACAATGGTCTTATCTTTAGTGGTAAAGGCATTCAAGTCTCCACCAACTACTTCAAGCCGATTGAGCACTTGGTTGGTATTGCGCTTTTGTGTGCCTTTAAAGAGCATATGCTCGAGCAAATGAGCGAGCCCTATCTGGGTTTCTTTCTCATCACGAGAACCTGCGTTAATAAATACACCACAATGCGCAATTTGAGTATTCTCGGTTTGCTTGTGGGCCAATCGAAGGCCATTCGAAAATGTATGAAGTGTGTATTCCACGCAGTGTGCAGATTAAACGATGTTTCTTCGAGAAAGTTTGCGAAGGTAGGTTATTGATTTGGTTGTGTTAGAGCGGATTAGCGGATAGTGCTTGAATGGTGTTTCGGTACTCTGAGACAATGTCTTCCACAATCTCCGCCGCAGTTTCGTTGGATGATATCATCGAGCTTACTTGTCCGATCTCAAGCTCACCCTCAGCCAAATCACCTTCAAACATCCCTTTCTTAGCTCGCGCTCTACCCAGCAGTTCCAGTTTTTCTTCGCGTGTGGCACAATTTGCGTAAGCTTCCTCCAAATCTTTGAAGAACTTATTCTTTAGTAGGCGCACCGGAACGATGTCTTTTAACATGAGCTTGGTATCCCCTTCTTTGGCCTCACGAATGGCATTTTTAAAATTATCGTGAGCGCTAGACTCTTTACATGCTGCAAAGCGACTGCCTATCTGAACACCATCGGCTCCCAAGGCCATAGCGGCTGCCATGGATTTACCGCTTCCAATTCCCCCTGCAGCAATGACCGGAATGTCTAACACCTCGGTAATTAGTGGAATCAAACACATGGTTGTCGTTTCTTCTTTACCGTTATGGCCTCCGGCTTCAAAACCCTCAGCAACCACTGCATCCACGCCGGCAGATTGCGCTTTGAGCGCGAACTTGGTATTCGCAATTACGTGGACCACCTTTATTCCATGACCTTTGAGATGATCTGTCCATATAGCAGGATTCCCGGCAGAAGAGATTACCGTTTTAACTCCTTTGGACACAATGATATCCATTAATTGGTCGATATCCGGGTACAACAGTGGGACATTCACAGCAAACGGCTTGTTGGTTGCCTTTTGCATTTTGTCGATATGTTCTTCCAATACATTTGGATACATCGAACCGGCACCAAGCACACCTAGACAACCTGCGTTGGCAGCCGCTGAAGCGAGTCGCCAACCACTGCACCAGATCATCCCAGCTTGAAATATGGGATACTCGATATCAAAAAGCTCTGTGATTCTATTGTTCATTTAATTCACTTTTGATGAAATCAATCGCCAAACTATATCCTTCCAAACCGAAACCAAAAAGACAGGCTTTACATGCTCCAGCCAGTAAATCGGTATGGCGCTCTTTTTCTCGTTGATAAATGTTTGAGATATGCACCCCAATTACCGGTGTTGAAATTGCAGCCACAGCATCAGCAATCGCGATCGAAGTATGGCTGTATGCTGCTGCATTTAAAACGATGGCGTCAAACGAATCACATTCTTGGATGAGATTCACTAATTCTCCTTCTACATTTGATTGAAAATAAGTCAAACTACAATCCGGAAATCTCTTTTGGAGCACCTCAAAGTACTCCTCAAAGGTCTGACTACCATATACCTCGGGCTCACGCGTCCCAAGCAAATTGAGATTGGGTCCGTTGATTATTGCGATTTGCTTCACTTAGCAAAGGTAGTTTTTTGGATACGAACAATCTGACCGTGAATATAACTTTAACCTTTACCGCACATGGTCAATACGCTCAATATGAGATCATATAAACCCCTTTCGCACCCCTTATCAAAAATGTCTATCTACTTGCTTGATATCCCCGTTAATAATCACGTAACTTTGCGTGCTCACAACGAGTAATGAGCGATCCGATAAAACACGAATGCGGTGTAGCCTTCATCCGCTTACGTAAGCCTCTCGAATTCTATCAAGACAAGTATGGTACGCCTCTTTATGGCATAAAAAAGTTGCAGCTTTTGATGGCTAA
>CAJXLR010000167.1 GCA_913056425.1 uncultured Bacteroidota bacterium | reverse complement strand
GGGTTGGGCTGTTCGCCCATTAAAGTGGCACGCGAGCTGGGTTCAGAACGTCGTGAGACAGTTCGGTCTCTATCTGTTGTGGGCGTAGGAAAATTGCGAGGATCTGACTTTAGTACGAGAGGACCGAGTTGGACATACCTCTGGTGTATCTGTTGTGGCGCCAGCTGCAGTGCAGAGTAGCTACGTATGGACTAGATAAGCGCTGAAAGCATCTAAGCGCGAAACTAACCTCAAGATGAGTTTTCCTTTAAGGGTCGTGGAAGATGACCACGTTGATAGGCTACAGGTGTACAGGCGGTAACGTCAAAGCCGAGTAGTACTAATTACCCGTAAACTTACCTATCGCTTTATTTAGTAGTTATTTATTTTATTTCCGACATTGTTAAAAGAGTCATAAAGATCATATGGTGGCTATGGCGAGGGAGTCCACCTCTTCCCATTCCGAACAGAGAAGTTAAGCCCCTCAGCGCAGATGATACTTGGTTAATCCCTGGGAAAGTATGTCGCCGCCATCCTTTTTAATATAAAAACCCGAGTCTAACCACTCGGGTTTTTTTTATACCTATTTTAAGTTCCAAGTCTCAAGTCTCAAGTTCCAAGTCCTTTAAACTACATAGTCTAAACGCTTATAAACCAAGCGCAGCGCCTGAACCTTTTTAAGTTCCAAGCTCGAAATTGAAAGCTCAAAGTACCAAAGACCATCAACCAGAAACCAGAGACCAGAGACCAGAAACCAGAGACCAGTGACCAGAAACAAAAAAAAGCCCCGCTTCAAGCGAGGCTTTTTTTGTTACCTATTGTTTAATTATGGGGTAAATTCCTTTTTTCGATTTAGTCTCTAATATTAGATAATAATTTGAAGACTGAAGCCGACTAAGGTCAATAACATTGTCATCAATTGTGCCGTGGCTTACTTGTTGTCCTATTGAATTAAGGATGTACCAATGGGTGATTTGCTCATACGATTCGTTGAAGATATTCAACTTGTCGTTTGTAGGTACAGGACCTACATGTATACCTTGTATTGGGTTCAATACGCTATTTGAAATTTTACTTTGTATATCAAATGTGGCAGTATCATTTGGGCATGGAGGATTTTTTGAAACGAGTGTGACGGTAAATATTCCTGATTTACCATAATTATAAATGGGGTTAGATCGGCGACTTTCATTTCCATCTCCGAAGAACCATTCTACTTCACCGTTGGAATTCTCTGACTGATCAAAGAAATTGAAACTATCATTGAACTGAGTGAAAGTGTATTTTGATTCTGGCTTTAATACGGTGTTAAGAATTTGACTCACTTCATTTGAGCATCCAGTATTAGAAGTAGCTTTGAGACTTACTGTATCAGTTCCTTTGGTGACATAATTGATTATTTGATTGGTCTCACCAGTGCTCCATTCGATTTCAGCTCCTCCAAATCCAAATACTTGTGCTCTTAGTTCAACCGTACTGCCTTCACACACATTTGTATCGCCAACTATTATAGAAGCGTTTGGTCCGTTATCAATGTTGACCCTTGCTTGTCGTGTTTGAGAACACCCAAGTGTGTCTATACCAGTGACTCTATACGTAGTGGTATTGGTTGGTGCAGCATATACAGTATCACCTGATCCCGAACTTAGCGATTCTGCTGGCTCCCAGCTGTAACTGATTTTACGATTATCTGAAACCGTTGCTGTGAGCATCACTGTATCTCCTGCACAAACGGTTGTATTAGTGGGCGCTACGGTAATCAATGGACCAAGAACCTCCTGATTAACATCTACAAATAAGAAATATTCTTCTGTAGTATCAGACATTTCACTTTTTTCACAAAATACAATCGCTCTAAAGTAGTAGTTATTGGTAATATTGGCCTGCCAAGAAGTATTGGTTGTATTAATAGTGGTCCAATTACCATTAGCGTGGTTTGCACTGTCGGCATATTCCCATTTTATGGATGTACCGGTTTCATCACTCGCGCCTGTTAGTTCAAAGAAGGCAGTGCCTTGAGTAGTACATATGATTTCTGGGGTTGATTTAATTTTACCTGCTTTGGGTTTACCTTCACAAAATGTTGGATATCCTTCCCATTCGACGCTGTCAATATAGATGGAGTTACCTCTATCTGCATGGCCTTGAAGCAGAAAGTAATTTCTATTTCCATTGAATGAAGTTGGAACAAGAAAAGAATATTTCTTCCAACCCTCATTTACGCTATCTGGTTTATTCGTTTTAGTGTAGCGAGCAACTCCACCAATCCATGTAGCACCATCCAAACTAGGTTCGGTGTTCACTAGGACCGAAAGAGAGTCATCATTAGTGTTCTGACTGTCTCTATAAAGATAGAAACTGACATAAGTGTTGTAGTTGCTTCTTTTGCTCCAATCGATTCTTGGACTGTAAATAGTTTGGCTGAATTGACCGAAAGAAGTACGAAATCTCATCATAGCCGATCCGCTATATGGGTCACAGTCGGGCTGACCTCCGTTGGTTCTCCTTGACCATTGATTGGCATTCCCAATAGTCCCCCATCCATCGGGTACTCTAAAAAATTCTGTTTCAAAACCTTCCGCATATTGCTCTGATTGTGCAAAGCTGACTGAAATCATAAACGAAAGGTTGAGCAGTAGTATAATTGATTTTCTCATAGTTTTAGTTCTTTTTTCTTATTAGCATAACCACCCCATTTTCCTGAATGGTTCTAGAGGCGGCAATGCTCAGATCAAAATTGCCATATATTTGGTAAATATATAGCCCTTCAGGTAGTTCTTTTCCGTCATATGTCCCATTCCATGCTTCACTAACAGGTCTATTGCGAAAAACACATTGCCCCCAGCGCGTAAAGATGGACCATGTACCTTTGGCAATTTCACAATCGGAAACCCCAATTAACTCGTCATTGATTCCGTCACTATTTGGTGAAAATGAGTTAGGAATATAGAAATGGCAAGGGCATATTTCTGCGTATACTTTACATTTCTCAGTTATAGAACCACAAATATTTGAAGTGGTTAATGATAAACTCTCGGTTCTAACGACATTGATCTCTGGGCTGCGCTGACCATTATTCCATAAGTAGTTAAAATTACCAATCCTAGGTTGGTGGCCTTTCAGGACATACGTATCTCCTCTACAAAACCAAACGGCTGAATCAAGTATCTCAGTGGGTAAACTATCCCTAGTTATCGTTATCGTGTTACTTATATTACCACAAACATTGGATATCTCTAAATCCCATGTACCGAATGTATCGCTAAATATGCGCAGAGAGGAGGTATCTCCATCCGACCAGAGATAATTACAAAATGGCTGTTCTGAGTTGATAATGAAATTGAAAGGTGAACCATTGCATATGATGGTGTCCGTATTGGAAATATTCATAGGAATGCTTCTCGTAACAACTTCAAAACTGTCTATAGTTATCCCGCACTTATTAGTGGCTTCAAGCCAATACGTTTTCGGTATATTGATTTTTTTGGATTGAGAAGTACTACCATCCCACCATCTATAGGTAACAAAGGGTTCCGATTGAATATTATAATCAAGAATGAATCCCGTATTGTTACAAATGAAGGTGTCGTTATAGTTTTGGGCAAGCGGTAAATTTCCTTGAATCAATTTCAGGGTATCGGTTCTTCTACCACAAGAATTGATGGTCTCAACCCAATACACTCCTGGTTCATTATAAAACGTGCGATATCCTTGAGTTGAACCATTATTCCAGATGTATTTGCGATTTTGATCTTCTAGTTCAAGTTTATACACCCAATTAGATGTGCAAAATAGAGTGTCTCTAAACCCTGGAGCGAGGGGTACGTCATCTTCAATCACTGTAATGGTATCACTTAGAACACCGCATGGATTTGTGATTTCAATTATGTAATTGCCGGGTTTGACGATATTGTTAATTGCAGATGTTGATCCGTTAGACCATCTGTAGGTTACATCCCGATTATCATCTTGTGTGACATCTACCTGCAACGGATCGCCTTTTTTACAAACGTAAAGCGTATCATCCACTGGGTTGATAGGTAGGGGACATTCTATAAAACAGGGAGAATTACGATTCCAACTAATACTTTGCGTATTTACCGATAGATTTTTCCATGGATTAGCGGAAGACACGGAATCCGATACGGATTTTGGAGTCATGCTTACCGAGTTGTTGTAGAAACTAATGCCATTTGACTGTTTGATAACACTACATGAGTTACTTCTGAGAGTCGAACTCAATAGATTGATATGTGTCTGATTTGTAGAATTATCGATCCCAAGAATCTTAATTCCTTTCTTCGCAAAATGGTTTGAGTTGTATCGAGCTGACTCAAAATCTCTGTTATTGCCTTGATAAGCAACCCAACTTTCTTTGAGATTTAAATTGAGATCAAAAACATGAACAAATGTTCGGTCTCTCCTGAAAAAGTAAGATGTTTGGCTGGTAAGAATCAATTGTTGGTCTTCCCCAATTTCTAAATTGTTTACGTATTCGGTTCTGAATGTACCGATATTTCCAATTTTTAGGAATTTTTCGGTTTCAAAGGAAAATTTGGCGACTGCGACGTTTGTTCTAAAATTTAGATTAGAGTACCCTGTTAGAAAAATTTCTTTTGAATTTTTCGGGTTAATTACGATTTGTGTAAAGAACAACGTACGATTATTGCTTCCAACCCAAGATTTTAAGACCTTACCATTTTTTTCTTCTATAATGGCCAGCATTGGTTGATTGCCGACCCGCCCACAAATGATGATGCCTTTTTTATTGTCATAGTTGATAGACTTGGCGTCGTATGCTACTTGCGTGTTATTCCCAAAATCTATAGTAGTGGTGTAGATATGGGAAAGATTTGAATTTAACAGGGATACCCATACTCTGGAATTACCTTCTACTTGTGCGTCCGATCCTACTGCGCATATTTTACCATCGGAAGTCGTATTTACA
>CAJXLR010000166.1 GCA_913056425.1 uncultured Bacteroidota bacterium | reverse complement strand
TATAAGCTTTATACACATCAGCTACATCATGTTTTGGTAAGTACTTATCAAGCACCTTACATAAGTCGCTAATAAGCACTCTGTTCTTTAAAAATTCCATGTTTTAGAAATCCAGAAATCTGAAATTGGTTTTAGAAATCTGAAAATGGGGAGGAGTAATTCCGTAGTAAGAACCAGGACCAGCAATCCCGCTACTTCCTCCAAAAGTAGAATTGGAGACAAAGGAGATATTAACAAAAACCATTAGGGCCAGTAGAGCCTTGGCTCAACTCAACGGAGCAATAAGAAATCTTCCCAACCCAAGTTTGTTTCTTGACACACTTCACCTACAAGAAGCGAAGGCTAGTTCAGAAATCGAGAATATCATTACGACTAATGACGACCTTTACCAAGCTGTAGTAGCAGATAAGAAGTTCGACAATCCTGCAACCAAGGAAGTGATTAGCTATAAAGAAGCTATTTGGTTGGGGTTTAGTCGACTCGAGCAACAATCGTTCATAACAACCAACCTTTGTATTGAGCTCGTTCAGTGTATAAAACAGAATACTTCGGGAATTAGAACTACCCCAGGAACTACGCTATCAAATACACTGGGAGAAGTAATCTACACTCCGCCTTCAGGAGAACAAGTGATACGAGAAAAAATGGCTAATCTCGAAACTTTCATAAATGAAAACGACTCGTTAGACCCGCTGATAAAAATGGCCATTTCGCATTATCAATTTGAAGCCATTCATCCTTTTTCGGATGGTAATGGTAGAACAGGTCGTATTCTACTTTTACTTCAATTAAAACTAGAATCTTTACTTGACATCCCTGCTTTATTCCTTAGTGAATACATTGTTAAACATAAAGACCTATATTACAGGGGATTAAGAGCTGTAACAGAAAAAAATGACTGGTCTACATTCATAATTTACATGCTAAACATGGTAGAATCAACAGCAATAAAGGGGCTAGAAAGACTTGAATCTGTAATTCAACTTATGGAAACTACCGGACAAGAAATAAAAGCAAAGCTTCCAAAAGTTTATTCAAAAGATTTAGTTGAAGCCATTTTTAAGCTGCCTTATACCAAAAGGCAAAACCTAATTGCCATCGATTTAGGTACATCCAAGACAGTTGGAAACTATCTAATCGCATTAGAAGAAAAAGGATTTCTAAAATCTGTAAGAGTTGGAAAAGAGAAATTATACCTGAACCAGAAATTGATGAACATACTAGAAAAATAGGAAGCACGAAGGCACAACAAAGGCTATAGATCATGTCGCTCCGGGTCACAGTTCATAGCCAAACCGTTGTAGCACATTGAAAAGAAATGAAAGAAATTAGCGAAATAGAGATTTATCAAAGCCCTGACGGTCATACAGAAGTACAGGTGACTTTTGATGATGATACAGTTTGGCTAAATCAAGAACAATTGGGACAATTGTTTGATCGGGACAGGACGGTTGTCGGACGGCACATTAGGAATATTTTCAAAGAAGGTGAATTAGATTAATCTATGGTATGTGCAGATTTTGCACACACCACTGAACATGGCGCTATTAAAGGTAAGACTCCGTAAAAGACTACCAAGTATTATAATCTCGATGGAATTATTTCGGTTGGTTATAGAGTCAAGTCCATAAGAGGAACACAATTTCGACAGTGAATAACTCCGCACCTATTTCAAATGCCATAATCTTTAAACGAACAGTAATAGTTCTTGTCTTCATTCTATCCACTTTTGTCATTTTAAGTGGCGCCTTTATTTTATTGGCTTTTGGCATGTTGGGTACAGGTGGTGTGGCACGTGGCGCCGTAATAACATCTACCCTTTGCAGGTTCACTGCTATTCCTTCTTTTTAGAACCTGTCGAAAACAATGGCGCATCAATCCAACAAAGACGTCGCGCGTCCCATTTTACATATGGTTTATGGCCGCAGCTGTGATTGTTTTATTTCTTTTGATTATGATTCGGAGTGTGACCGGATCCTACTTCGGTTTAGGTGGTTTTTTCTAAAGCACAACCCTCATTTACACGGTACTTTAGGTGTTATTTGTTCTTTTTCACACGATTCATGCAAGTATCGTAATCTACCGACTTAAAAAATCCTTAGGACCGCATACCAACATCAGCAGCGAACTTTACCGGCAATACATAAAACAGCGTGCTACTTCCCGATGACAAACAATTAAATGGAAGTCGTAATATTTGCAGCTTGGAAAAGAGTCTCAAGATTTTGGATGAAAACCTTCTGAGAATCTCAGCTCCTAGAAAATCTGTGTAAAACAAGGCTTAGTAAAGACCGTATGAGTTCATTGAACATATTCCATTCATTTCGAAAAGCGTGCTTGCGCAGCAACATTTTGATATTTGCAATTGTTGCCGGTCTAAGTGCATCAGCACAAGAGAACCTCAACAACAGCAAGTTCAAACAACTCTATGAGGAGCTACCAACTCCCAACGTATACCGAACTGCAAGTGGCGCTCCGGGTCACGAGTATTATCAGCAGAAAGCCGATTACGTGATTAACGTTTCACTCGACGAAGAGAACCACGTCATCTCAGGGAATGAGACCATCACGTACACCAACAATTCACCGGACAACCTAAAATATCTTTGGGTTCAGCTAGACCAGAACGTACGTGCGAAAAACTCTCAAGGTCAGCTATCGTCTACCAACTCTTTGAGTAACAGCATGACGTTTGGCTCTGTTAAACGGATGCACGATGTGGCCAACTTCGACGGAGGTTTTAAACTGGAATCCGTGACAGATGAACGTGGAGGAAAGCTGCCGTACACGGTGAATGGGACCATGATGCGTATTGATTTACCAAGTCCGTTGAAGTCAGGAAAATCATACTCATTCAAAATCAAATATTGGTACAACATAAACGACCGGATGAAAATTGGTGGTAGAAGTGGCTACGAATATTTCGAGGAAGAAGGAAACTCCATTTATACCATAGCCCAGTTTTTCCCACGAATGGCCGTTTACAATGAAGTAGAAGGATGGCAAAACAAGCAATTCTTGGGAAGAGGTGAGTTTGCCCTGCCCTTTGGTGATTACAAAGTAAACATCACTGTACCTGCAGATCACGTTGTATCTGCAACCGGGGAACTCAAAAATGGCTCGAGTGTGTTAACTCCGGCGCAAAACAAGCGCTGGGAGAAAGCGAAACAAAGCTTTGACGCACCAATTGAAATTGTGACGACCGAGGAAGCAAAGGAAAGTGAAAAGGAGAAAAGCACCTCCACGAAAACGTGGAGCTTCGAAGCTAAAAACGTGCGAGATTTTGGCTGGGCCAGCTCCAGGAAGTTTATCTGGGACGCTATGGCAGTTAAGATCTCCGATAAAACGGTTATGGCCTATAGCTTCTATCCAAATGAGGCAAATCCACTTTGGGGTAAGTATTCCACCCGAGTTGTAGCGCACACCATCACAACATACTCGAAGTACACCATCGATTACATCTACCCTCAAGCGACTTCGGTTAACGCGAAATCTATAGGAATGGAGTACCCAATGATATGCTTCAACTTTGGCCGACCGGAAAAAGATGGCACCTATTCTAAGCGCACAAAATATGGAGTGATTGGGGTAATCATTCACGAGGTGGGACACAACTTTTTCCCGATGATTATCAATTCGGATGAACGCCAGTGGACTTGGATGGATGAAGGTTTGAACACGTTTGTACAATATCTCACCGAACAAGAATTTGAACGCGATTACCCATCGCGACGCGGACCGGCGCAAAACATTGTAGAATACATGAAGGGCGATAAGAGTGGCATTTCACCCATCATGACGAACTCTGAATCCATCCTACAATTCGGGAACAACGCCTATGGCAAACCTGCAACCGCACTGAATATTCTCAGAGAAACCGTCATGGGACGTGAGTTATTCGATTATGCGTTTAAGACGTATTGCGAGCGCTGGGCGTTTAAACACCCGACTCCTGCCGACTTTTTCCGTACGATGGAAGATGCGAGTGCTGTTGACCTAGATTGGTTCTGGCGCGGGTGGTTCTACACCAACGATCACGTAGACATTTCGTTGGACGAGGTAAACTGGTACCAAGTGAGTACCGGAGACCCGGAAATTGAAAAACCTCTGGCAAAGTCGCGAGCAGAGAAGAATGACAAGTTCATTGGAGCAGAACGAAATAAAACTTCTATCACCCAAACCGTCACGGAACGTGATCAAGAGGCAGTCGATTTTTACACGACTTATGACCCATATTTCACTACGGTACTGGACAAAGAAGAATATGCCAAGTACCTTGAGAATTTAAGTGACGAAGACAAGGCGTTACTCAATGCTGGGCACAACTATTATGAAATGCAGTTCTCCAATCATGGTGGACTTGTTATGCCAATACTTCTTGAATTTGAATATGTAGATGGATCAAAAGAAGTTGTACGAATTCCCGCGGAAATATGGAAGCGAAACGACAAGCAAGTGAGTAAGTTATTCATTACCGAAAAGGAACTGGTTAGAATAACCTTAGACCCTTTCTTGGAAACGGCAGATGTAGACCGAAACAATAACTACTGGCCGCCGCGAGTTGAACCAACCCGATTCCAATTGTACAAGCAACGCGAGTACAACCGAGAAAACCTGATGCAACGTGCCAAGCGAGCCGAAGAGAAAGAAAAGAAATAAACAGACAAGATCTCTACGAAAGAACAAAGACTATACTGTACTAACAACAGTCCAATACAACAGTTAGTAAACGCAGTTGGAAGGGCAAAGTGATGTCTGAGAAGATAAATAGATCTGTGCCGCGCACCTATGAAAACAAAGACAAAATAATTATACACATACACAAGATGGATCAACCACAATCAAGATTCAACTGCATACCAACCGCATTACTACTCTCTCTGCCGCGAAGTTGACCAGAACGACGGACCAAGTGCCTGACCTCAGGCCAAGCAGTGAGC
>CAJXLR010000165.1 GCA_913056425.1 uncultured Bacteroidota bacterium | reverse complement strand
AGCAATGACGACGTTGCGCTCAATCTAAGTTTTTCAATCTCTTCATTGATTTGAAGATCTTTTTCAATGTACGTGTTGGTTGTTGGCAAGAATGCCTCGGGCTGATAGTAATCGTAATACGACACGAAATACTCTACCGCATTCTCCGGGAAAAATTGCTTGAATTCGCCGTATAGTTGAGCCACCAAGGTCTTGTTGTGGCTGATGATTAAGGTTGGTCGTTGTGCCTTCTCAATCACGTTAGCCATTGTAAACGTTTTACCCGAGCCAGTCACACCCAGAAGGGTTTGGCTTTTGACACCACTATCTAATCCCTCAACCAGCTGTTTGATTGCCTCGGGTTGGTCACCGGTGGGCTCGAATTCTGAATTTAGTTTAAACGGCATGTAGCAAAGATACTGTGCCACATGTCTTTGAGAATAGTTGGTTAGAGAAGATCTTTCAATTCATCTACAAATCGACGATCGTTAGCTAAGCGTGGCACCTTATTCTGACCTCCAAGTTTGCCTCTTTTTTTCATCCATTGATAAAAAGTTCCCTCCTTGCACACCCGCACTTGAGGTAAGCTCAGCGCCATGTCACCCGCCCGTTTAGCTTCATAATCAGAGTTCGCTTGCTGCAAGTATTGATCTAGGAGATGTGTAAACTGATCAACGTTGTTTGGAGCTTTTTCAAACTCAATGAACCACTCGTGCGCTCCTGCTTCTTTTCCAGATAAATACAGTGGTGCCGCCGTATAATCTTTGATCATTGACTCCGTTTCAAAACAAGCTTGGGAAAGTGCTTTTTCTGCATTGTCGATCATGAGTTCTTCCCCGAACGCGTTAATGAAGAGTTTTGTCCGACCTGTAATTTTAAATCTAAATGGATTAAGGTCTGTAAACATAATGGTATCCCCTACCACGTATCTCCAAAGTCCTGCATTTGTTGATATGACCAAAGCATAATTTACGCCCAGTTCTACCTCCTCGAGTAAGCACGTTTTCGGTTCTTGTTTACCGTACTCACTCATTGGCATGAATTCGTAATAGATGCCATAATCCATCATGAGTAGCATGTCTCCTGTCCCTTTCAGATTGTCTTGAATCCCGAAGAAACCTTCTGAAGCGTTGTAGGTTTCCACGTAGTTCATATCACTTGAAGGAATGAGCTTATTGAAGGGATCTCGGTACGGATCAAAACCAACACCACCATGCATGTAAAGCTCGAGGTTGGGCCAGATATCCAATATGGAATCAACTTGATTCGTTTCAATCAGTCGGTTCATGAGCAGCATAGTCCAAGTCGGAACACCTGAGATACTCGTAACATCAACATTCTTGGTATGTTCCGCCATTTTCTCGAGTTTTTCTTCCCAATCCGACATTAGAGCAATCTCGTGTTTGGGTGTTCTGAGCAGGTTAACCCAAAATGGCAAGTTGTTCATCATTACTGCAGAAAGGTCTCCAAAGTACGAGTTATTGTCCAGTCGATTCAGCTCATGACTGCCACCAATCATAAGGCTTTTGCCTTCAAATATTTTGCTTTCGGGATTGTTGTGACAATAGATTGTCATCAAGTCTCGACCCCCTTGAAATTGGCATTCGTCTAAGGCTTCAAAACTCACCGGAATAAACTTACTTTTATCTGAAGTGGTACCTGATGACTTCGCAAACCACTTAATTTCTGTTGGCCACAACTCGTATTGTTTCCCTTCCATTAACCGTTTTATGAAAGGTTTAAGCGTTTCGTAGTTCTGAATTGGCAGATTTCGACGGAAATCGTCCCGATTTTTCACTGATTTAAAGCCGTGAATTTCACCAAATTTTGTTCGCTGTCCCGCTTCAAGCAGGCGATCAAAAAGTCTTACTTGAGTTTCAACCGGATTTTCAATCCCTTGCTGTACCTGGGCAATACGCTTTTTGAAGTACCACGATATGACAGAATTAAAGATCACTCAGTTTGTAAGATTTATGTCACACAAATATAAACGCAAAACATTTTGGAACTTTTCGCAAAAGTTGTGTCTACTTATATGACATTTAAATTATATTTGGTGTTCACTTTAGTAAAAAAAGTAGTACTTATCAACATTAATAAACATTATGAAAAACAGTTTTACCAGATTACTGAGGGCTAAGAGTTTAACCTCTAAGCTTACTCTACTGTTGGCTGCAGTTACATTCTCTGGTTCATCCGCTTTTGCGCAGTACTGTACGTCCGGTTGGACGAATGCGTACTGTTCTTTGAACCAAATGTTCATTGGCGCGGTGGAGATTAGTCAGAGCGGAACGGTTATTTACAGCAAGGCAAATGACCAGTGTAACGGATCAACTACCTCAAGTAGTACTGTTGTTGAAGCAACAACAGCGTTTACACTTAACGGTGGTGCAACCTACTCGATCAAATTAGAAGCAGGTAACTTCAACATGAACTTTGGTGTTTGGATTGATTTGAATGCAGATCAAGACTTCAACGATGCCGGTGAATTTGTGTCACAAGGATGGGCCACTTGTAACTCTCGTAGTAGTAGAACGTACACGTTCAACGTGAATTGTAACAACATCAAAGCAGGTGTAACTCGTATGAGAATCAAAGGCGATTACTACCTTGGGGCAACTCACTCAGCGGGTTCTTCATGTAGCAACCTTAGCTACGGTGAGGAAGAAGATTACACCATGACATTGGCAGTTACAGGTTCGTTGAATGTTGGATTCTTCATTCCGGATACTGCGTTTATTAAAACGCCTGTAAGTATGGTAAACTCTAACCAATCCGGATATACTTACCACGGTTGGGACATCGGGAACGATGGCTCTGTTGATTATACGACAACAAATGCAACACACAGATTCACTTCGAACGGTAAATACTGTGTGAAGTTAGTTTCAGAAAACTGTGTTGGTCGTGATTCAACCGTAAAGTGTGTTGAGATCGTGACTCCTACCGCTCCACCGGTAGCTGACTTTGTATCTAACAAGAACAAGGTTGAAATCTTCAACAATTTCCAGTTAACAGACCTCTCAACCAATGGAGCTATCTATTGGGAGTGGTTTATGTTCGACCGCACGGATTCAGCGAATACACACATTGATATTGCTGCGGGTGGAACAGATGCAGATCAAAACCCAGACGTTTTCACCGCTAAAGGCGTTCCTGGTTTCCCAGGAGAAGGAACATGGTCTGTAGGTCTAATCGCCTCAAATGATATTGGATCGTCGCAAGCTCTTATCAAGTACGATTACATCGAAATTGAAAAAGGTTGTGATGTAGAGATGGGACCTGGTACGCTTACGTCTATCCCGGGTAACGTAATTACATGTACGGCCGGATCTATGATTTCTAAATCAGATGGAAGTGGTAACTACTCAGCGAATGAAAGCGGTCTTGACGCATTGATCGCTCCTTGTGGTGCTACATCTATTTCATTTACTATGGATCAATGGGATGTAAAAGCAGGAGTAAATCTGAAGGTTTACGACGGACCTGATGCAACAGGAACGCCACTTCACCCTAATAATGGTTTTGATGTAAACAACAGCCCACTAAATACAACACTGGTTGCGAAGAGTGGCGCGATGTACTTCTTGTGGAGCTCAGGTTCTGCAACAGGTAAAGGTTTCCACGGAACATGGACGTCTACTATTGGAACTCAAGCTCCTCCAGTAGCTTCGTTCGATGCTCCAGATACCATCTACAATGCGGTATTTAATACCTTCACAAACACAAGTAAAAACGCTATTGGTGAGGTATTCTACGATTGGACCATTGACGGTACAACAGAAACCAACTCCAAAGACATGGATTGGATTTCGTTTACCAACAACACATACAACATCTGTTTAACTGTTGAGACGTGTGCCGGAAAGAATACTTCATGTAAGAATATTGTTGTATCGCCAATCACATCTCAAACAGAACTTGATTTTGAAGCGGACAACCGTCGCCCTAAAGCAGGAGATGAAGTTGAATTCACAGCTACTGCAGACAAGGCAAACACGTTCTTGTGGACATTCTTCCCAAGTAACAATGTAAACTACGTTGGTGGTACGAGTGAAAACTCAGCTAACCCGGTAGTAACCTTTGGTGCTGCAGGTAAATACACGGTTTCATTGAAAGGTTGGAACAACCTAGATGCGACCGATTCAGCAACTTCGTACAACCAAGTAATTAAAGATCAGTACGTCATTGTAATTGATTACTGTACTCCGGTTATTGGTGTAACTACAAGTTCAGACGTAGCGATCAGCAACGTTATGCTTGAGTCTCCAAATGGTGATACGCTAATCAACAATACCTCTACAGAGGAGATTGGATACACAAACTTCACGGAAGACATCCGCGAAGCGGTATTAACTTTCGGTGGAAAGTATAAAGTCTCTGTTGCACGTCAGACCAACGCGAACAATGTAAATCGCAAAGTTTGGATTGACTGGAACATTGATGGTGACTTTGACGATGCTCGTGAGATGGTATTGAACGAAGGAACTACAGGTAACCTGATGGCAAGTGCATCGTTTGAAGTACCTGATTTGAAGGATGCCTTCGAAGGTGCTACTCGTATGCGTGTAGGTATTAGCTACAACAACGATCCTAACGTACCATGTGGTGCAACTTCAGGTGTTAGTAATGCAAACCGAATTGGTGAGTTTGAAGATTACGCGATAATCTTAGCAAACGACAATACAATGCCGTACATCACTCTTAAAGGTGACGATACCGTTTACGTTGAGGTAGGATCTACTTATACAGATGCTGGTGCAACTGCCATGGATCCAACTGAAGGTGATATCTCATCTCGTCTCGACTCAACCAGCGATGTTGATGCAGGTGCTGCAGGTATCTACTACGTTTCTTACTGTGTAGAGGACGCATCTGGTAACAAAGCTCCATGTGTAACTCGCGTAGTATATGTAGTAGTTGACCAAACTGCTCCAGAATTGACACTTAAGGGTAACAACCCAGAGTATGT
>CAJXLR010000164.1 GCA_913056425.1 uncultured Bacteroidota bacterium | reverse complement strand
GAATTGAAGCCTTTCGCAAATGCGGATTGCTCATCTATGTACATCGGTGCTATCACACATGCTGATGCTGTGGTTAAGTGCGAAGATTCTATCGCGCCTGAGGTTCAAGAGCACTTGCAAAACGAGAACTCTAAACCTGTATTGGAACATCGAGGGGAGAACATCGCAGAAGAGTACACGGAATTCTATGACACCTTACTTTCGGAAAACTAATATAAAGGCTGCCCTTACGGCAGCCTTCTTTCTTTCACTCCCTTTTATGCAGTCTTGTAAACGTGGCGATGACGTCGTGGGTACAGACTTTTTACCGGAGGGTGATGCTTACGCAAGCATCGTGGAAGATTCATTCACAGTGAGAGCTTACAGCATACCTGAAGACTCACTCAAGATAGACTCGCTGTCTACACAGATTCTCGGAGCTATAAACGATCCGGATTTTGGTGCGAGCAAAGCAAGTCTATATACCCAAATCCTATTAAGGGAAATTAATGTTGACTTTGGAGCTTCTCCAACAATCGATTCCGTAGTCCTCTCTCTGCAACGAGATGGTTCTGTTAACGCTTACGGTAATCCAAGCTCATCTATAAGTATTGATCTCTATCGAATGAATGAGATCATTGAACGAGAAGAAGCATATTTCTCAAACTACCAACCTGCCTTAGGTGATCAGATTGGAACATGGACGGGCAACCTACTATCTGAAGACACAGTTTGGTTTGAAGAAGATGGCGACCTAAAGTGGCAGATTAATACACTTCGAATCCCAATAGATAATAGTTTTGGCGAAGACTTCTTTACCACCGGTCAGTTTGGAAGTAACGAGGTTTTCTTACAATTCTTAAATGGTATCGCACTAGTGCCTCGCACATCAGGCTTAGGCTCCGGTGAAGGGAATATTGTGGGCATTGAAAAAGAGTCTGATAATTCAAAACTAATTGTGTACTATAACGGTGGGTTGCGTAAAGAATTTGACATGAATTCGGAGTCGCAAAACATCTCCACGTACCAGTTTGATCCGCGACCAGCGGCCATTCAAACTCAATTCGACAACCGAGGAACACACTTCGATGAAGCATACCTCCAAGCGATGGGTGGGAGCAAACTGAGATTGGAAATTCCGGATTTGTTCAAATTGGTTGAAGATGGAAATGCCATTGCAATCAATGAAGCACGGCTTACCCTTACGGTTAAAGATGGAAGCGCAACAGATAATTTCCCTGCGCCCGAACGATTGCTATTGCTTCAACCGGACGCCGAAGACAGCTCAAATTCTTTTATCCTGGACTTGATTGATGTTTTGGTTCCACCAAATAGTGGCTGGGTGGGCAACACCAATTACGGTGGGGATTACGATAGCGACAGCAAGACATATACATTTAGATTCAACAGACATTTACAATCACTCCTTGACGCTTATTTATCATCCGGAGAAAATAGCAATCGAGGATTCTATGTGATCGTACCATCTGACAACCCAATTACACCGAGCAGACTCATTCTCGACACGGACAATATGGGGCTTGAACTTAAAGTAACCTACACCAAACTTTAATCAAATCTTCTTGTTTTATTTGCAGAAAGTTTTGAGTTGAAAGATTCCCCTTTATACAAGCTAGCGAGCAGAGCGCACAAGTCTCAAGACACGGTGATAGATGTTCGTGGCCATCGTATTGGCGGCGATGAGATATTTATGATTGCCGGCCCTTGTGCGGTAGAGTCCGAAGAACAAATTCACCAAATTGCTGAGCGCATCAGTAATTTGGGCATTCCTTTCCTACGAGGTGGTGCGCATAAACCTCGTACATCTCCATACAACTTCCAGGGATTACAGGAAAAAGGGCTGGAATTGTTGCGTGACGTGTCGAACAAATACAATTTGGGCATCATCACGGAAGTCATGGATTTAAGTTTGCTTGATCAAGTATATCCACACACAGATATACTTCAAATTGGCTCTCGAAACATGAAGAATTATCACTTCTTGAAGGAGCTTGGTAAAACAGACAAGCCTATACTACTCAAACGCGGTATGGATGCAACTATTGAAGAATGGTTGCTTGCTGCAGAGTACATCCTGCTGGGAGGAAACGAAGAAGTAATTTTGTGTGAACGTGGAATTCGCACTTTCGACACATCGAATCGGAACACATTGGATTTAGCTGGGCTAGCCCTCGCCAAAGAACTTTCGCACTTACCAATCATCTCAGACCCGAGTCAAGCAACCGGTGATCGTAAACTAATCGAAGCGGCAAGCATGGCCTCTTTGGCTGCAGGAGCGGATGGTTTGATGATTGAAGTACACAACAATCCTGAAGTGGCGTTATCAGATGGCCCGCAATCTTTGTTTCTAAACCAATTAGACGAGATGCTACCAAGTTTCGAAAGGATTGCAACTGCTGTTAATAAGACCTGCTCTTGGAACAAAGAGCCTGAAGTGATTAAAGTCTAAGAACCGATTGAACTTCTTTCGAACAATTGCCCCATTTGGCATTAATTCAATTTCTTTGCAAAAAATTTCACGATGCGTATAGCTGTAGTTGGAGCGACAGGTATGGTGGGAACGGAAATGTTGGCCGTTCTCGAAAATTCCACTCTGGACATCACTGAATTAATCCCAGTGGCGAGTGCACAGTCTGAAGGGAAACAACTGAGCCTTAGAGGCAAAAAATTCGGTTGTGTAACTCTGGACAAAGCACTGGCGCTAAGACCGGACATTGCACTTTTTTCGGCTGGAGGATCTGTTTCATTGGAATGGGCCACAAAATTTGCCGAAATAGGTTGCTACGTAATCGACAATTCATCTGCTTGGAGAATGGACCCTGACAAACCACTGGTGGTGCCTGAAATCAACGCTGATATATTAACATCCAGAAGTCGGATTGTAGCGAACCCAAATTGCAGTACAATTCAACTTGTTATGGCTTTAAAACCCATTCACGAGAAGTTTGGCATTAAACGATTGGTTGTAAGCACGTACCAATCTGTATCGGGTACGGGGAAAAAAGCGGTAGATCAGATGAATAGCGAAAGAGCCGGTACTCCAGGCGATAAAGCTTATCCGCACACCATCGACAAAAACTGCCTCCCGCATTGTGATGTCTTCACAGACAATGGATACACAAAGGAAGAAATGAAGATTGTGAATGAAACGCGTAAGATATTGCGCGATGACTCAATCGGCATCACAGCCACAGCCGTGCGTGTTCCGGTGGACGGTGGACACTCTGAATCCGTCAACCTCGAATTAAACACAGGCTTCGAAATAGATGAAATCATATCCGTTCTTGAACAAATGCCGGGAGTGGTTGTTCAGAATGAACACGCCAACAACGAATACCCTATGCCGCTATATGCAAAAGGCAAGGATGATGTATTTGTAGGGCGTATACGAAGAGATGATAGCGCCCCGAATGCACTGAATATGTGGATTGTTGCAGACAATCTTCGCAAAGGAGCAGCGACAAACACTGTGCAAATTGCTGAATACATGGTTGCACAAAACTTAATTGAACGAGCAGAAACGATATAAATATGCCAGCAGGATTTTACAAACTCAAGGTAGACCGAATTACAAGAGAAACACCAGATGCCGTAAGCATCCGACTTCTTGTACCTCCACCACTCAAAGGTATGTTCACGTACAAATCCGGACAATACCTAACGCTTCATCAGATGATTAATGGCGAAGATGTTCGTAGATCTTATTCTGTGTGCACAAGTCCTTATGATGACACAATGCCTACCGTTGCAGTGAAACAAGTTGTCGATGGCAGAATGAGCACATTCTTAAATCAGTCGCTTAAGGAAGGGGACTTGATTGAAGCCATGCCTCCAATGGGTAACTTTAGTGTTGAACCTGAGGCGGGAAAACAAGGACATTATGTGTTATTCGGTGGCGGAAGTGGTATCACTCCACTGATGTCTATCACAAAAACAGTCTTAGGACAAGAGCCACTCAGCAAAGTTACCTTGGTATATGCCAACCGTAATGAAGAGTCAATCATCTTCAGAAAAGAGATAGACCAACTGGCTACAGATGTTGCGGATAGATTTAAAGTCGTTCATATACTCGATGAGGCCGGAAGCGAATGGACCGGGCTAACAGGAATGCTAAACCCACTGAAAGTAAATCAACTACTCAAACAGGAAGTAGGTCCTGACCTTAACGCAGCACACTATTACATCTGTGGGCCAACCGGTATGATGCAGATGGTTGAGACCACTCTTCAGGATGCTGGAACCGTTAAAGAGAACATCCATTTAGAATACTTTACAGCTGTAAAAAAAGACTCCGATTCTGAGGAGAAAGACGAAATAGTCGCTACTGAGGGCACCAAGCACATCAAGATTGAATTGTTTGGAGATCAGCATGAGGTAACAATTGACGATAACAAGACCATCTTGGAAGCTGCACAAGACGCCGGTATAGATCCACCTTATTCGTGTACTGTTGGGGTTTGCACAACGTGCAGAGCGAAGGTACACAGCGGCAAAGTCACTATGGACGAGCGAGAAGGTTTAAGTGATGCAGAGATTGAAGAGGGATACGTTCTGACGTGTCAGTCGCATCCACTTACCGATGTTGACTTAACGTTTGAGTAGGTTATTGAACCTTTTTTGTAATTAGGGTCTCCCAACCTTCCTCAATTTTCTTAATCGACAAGCCTTCATCGTAATAGATACCATTGTCTATTTTAGGCACCTTGTAGTCTTCAAACCCTTCAGTGTGGAGGTAGTTTCGAAGTGAGGTAATGTCTTCAAACACCATAGTTTCTTTACGCATCAACGCAACGGGTGCTTTGGGAGCTTCAACTTCCTTGACAGCTAATTCAGGTTGACTGATGTGGAGCGTATCTCCTTTTTTATAATTGAGCAGCATGGCTTTCACCTCCTCTAGGTAATCGTCATCCATTTCAGCAGGTACGGCCAGGGTAATTACTTTCTTTTTGTTTTTATGTAACCAGAATTGGGATCTGCAGCTAGAACTACAAAACCTTGCGTTCTTGCGATT
>CAJXLR010000163.1 GCA_913056425.1 uncultured Bacteroidota bacterium | reverse complement strand
AAAAAAGTGTCTCCATGGAGACACTTTTTTATCTTAACCAATCCTCCCAGCGCCTACACTTAATCATTGCGTAACCTGTTCAATTGGCTTTCGTACAGGAAGCACTTTCCTATACTAGGATCTTAACCGGGTTCTCCATCAACTCTTTGAAAGTTTGGAGGAATTGAGACCCAACCACACCATCAACTACTCGGTGATCGCATGACAAGGTTACCTTCATTACATGTCCAGGTTTCATCTCGCCGTTTTCTACAACAACAGTTTCTTTGGCTGCACCTATCGCTAAAATACATGCGTCTGGTGGGTTAACGATTGCTGTGAATTCTTCGATGCCGAACATGCCAAGATTTGAGATGGTAAACGTGTTCCCTTCCCAATCGCTTGGCTGTAGTTTTTTATCACGTGCTTTCGCAGAGTAGTCTTTTACTTCTGAGCTGATCTGAGAAAGCGTTTTGTTGTCTGCAAATCGAACAACCGGAACAAGAAGTCCTTCATCAACAGCCATGGCTACACCCACGTGGATGTGATTGTATGTTCTGATTTTGTCGCCTAACCAGCTTGAATTCACCTTAGGATGGCGTTGTAGTGCAACAGCTGCGGCTTTTACGATGATGTCGTTCATCGAAATCTTGATATCCGCATATTCATTAATCTGTTTTCTCGAAGCAATTGCATTATCCATGCGAATTTCCATGGTAAGGTAGAAGTGCGGAGCAGTGAATTTGCTCTCGCTAAGTCTTCTAGCAATGGTCTTACGCATTTGAGAAACAGGAGTATCGGTAAACGACTCAGTCCCTGTCATCACCGCACCACCTGCAGCTGGAGTGAAGTTTTCTACATCGCGTTTAACAATTCTTCCTCCTTCTCCTGAACCGGCAATCTGACCCAAGTCGTACCCTTTGTCGGCAGCCATTTTCTTTGCCAAAGGAGAGGCTAAAACTCTACCGTTGCTTGAATTTGAAACCGGTGCAGCAGGAGTACTTTCCACTGGCGCAGCAGCACTTGATGCTTCTGGTTGTGCAGCAGGTTCTTCTTCCTGTGCCGGCGCTTCTGCTTTTGCAGGAGCGGCAGTCAGTAAATCTTGGAAGTCCTCACCTTTCTTCCCAACAACAGCAATCACGCTGTCTACCGGTATGGTGTCACCTTCATTTACATTTAGGTGCAAAACAGTGCCTTTTTCGTAGTTGTCAAGGTCCATTGTAGCCTTGTCTGTTTCTACCTCAGCAAGAATGTCCCCGGGTTTAACTTCATCCCCAACTTTTACTTGCCACGACACGATAACACCTTCTTCCATGGTGTCACTCATCTTCGGTAACTTTATTGCAACTGCCATATTCTCTTTTTACAGGTTGCAAAACTAACAATTAAGGTTTAAATATTGTTGACAACAACCGACTGAAGTTTCCGTACTTTGAATCATCACAAATCGCTAAGAATCGAGTTATGACGCAGTACGAAGACTTCCTGAAATATGTCTATGAAAACGGGGCAGAGAAAGGTGATAGAACAGGCACGGGGACACGCAGTGTTTTTGGAGGGCAATTGCGATTTGATTTAAATGAGGGATTCCCGATCATCACGACGAAAAAGGTACACTTGAAGTCGATAATATACGAACTACTCTGGTTCTTGAAAGGCGATACAAACATCAAGTATCTGACAGATAACGGTGTACGGATATGGAATGAGTGGGCAGATGAGAATGGCGATCTCGGTCCTGTATATGGAAAACAATGGAGAAGTTGGGAGGGGGCAAATGGCGAGACCTACGATCAGGTGAAAACCGTGTTGGATTTACTGCAAAACAATCCCGACAGCAGACGAATTCTAGTGAATGCCTGGAATGTTTCCGATTTGCCTAAAATGGCACTGAGTCCATGTCATTGTTTATTTCAGTTTTATGTGGCTGATGGTAAGCTTTCGTGCCAGCTGTACCAACGTAGTGCCGATTTATTCTTAGGCGTTCCATTTAACATTGCGAGTTATGCGTTACTAACCATGATGATTGCGCAGGTGACCGGACTTGAGTTAGGCGAGTACGTGCACACTTTTGGTGATGCTCACATTTACAGCAATCACTTTGAGCAGGTGGAACTTCAACTCAGTAGGGATGCACGACCTTACCCAACTATGAAGCTGAATCCGGAGATCACGAATCTTTTCGATTTCGATTTTGATGATTTTACCCTCGAAAACTACAACCCGCATCCGTTGATTAAAGGAGCGGTGGCCGTTTAGGACCATGGGCAATGTCCAATGTTGAACGCTCAATGAATAACCCATCAAGTTTGATTGGTATTCAGCATTCACATGCCATCTAATGGACTCTGTTTTCTGGCCGTTTTTATTGGACAGTTAGATTAAAATGGATTAAATGGATCCCTGGATGCGTTTGGAGAATAGGCGTTCGAGGTCTAGCATAATTGTTTTAATCTTGAATCATGACCAAATTTAACCTGGAAGACCGATTGGTCGAATATGCATTGAGCAATTTGCGTCTTTGTATTCGAATAAAAAAGGTTGAACCTTTTCCTGTACTGAGCAAACAATTGTATCGGTCCGCCACATCCGCAGCGCTGAACTATGGTGAAGCGCAGTCGGCCGAATCGAGAAAAGACTTCATACATAAAATGAAGTTGTGCTTGAAGGAATTGAGAGAATCAAGGGTGACCTTAAAGATTCTTGAGAAAAGCGACTTCGCTCAGGGCTCAATTGGTCAACTCATCACTGAAACGGAAGAGCTGGTTGCAATTTTTTACAGGAGTATACAAACTGCTGAGAACAAGTTATACTCCCATAGCTAACCAATTAGGAGAACTTGGATTTTGGACATTGGACGTTCGACATTGGGCTTTGATTTAATTCGCGGTAACGCGAATTAAATCTAGATCATGAAAGTCAAAACTAAAGTCAATATCCGGAGAAATGCCTTTCATTTGGATTCGCTGTGCAGTGCTGGTTTCATCTAAGAAGAAGGAGGCAAACGCATCGCAGTCCATATCGCGATATTCCCAAGCTATAGCGAATGTGTTGCCCTGGTAGTATTGCATCTTGCCTTTCAGCTTAGGTGAACGCTTTGCCTCAAACCATAGTTCCTCATCGATTAATTTAATTTCTACCTCTCCAAACCAATCGTCTTTATACGTGCCAACATAGTTATTTAAGTCTATGCATTTGGTTTTTGCCTTCTTAACCGTTTCCCAAACCTCGTTCACCACACTATCTGCATAGCCATTGCTTCGCTCAAGATAGTTGGCCATTGTTTGAACCCAGTCGCGACCATCCACACCGATCAACTCGTCTATGATTTCGCGTGTTACCGATATGAAACTGTATCCACCTGGGGCCGCATTCGTAAGTACAACAACTCCCGCATCCAACTCTGGATACATAACCACGTGTGAGAGCATTCCAGGCATCCCACCAGTGTGACTCACTTCTACATATCCATTTTTATCTGTGATTTTCCATCCCAAACCGTATGCCGTAAAGTGAGTGCGATATGGTTTCGGTGGGTTTGCATTGAAACCGATATTGGTATGAGCAGTCCACATCATATTGTGCGACTTGGCTGAGATGAACTCATCCCCATTTGATAGATTCCCTTCGTTTAGGTGCATTAGCATCCATTTCGACAAATCTGCTACACTCGAATAAATTCCGCCTGCAGCACCTATGGCTCGGTTCTCGTCGTAAGCTTCAATTTGAATCACCTCTCCATTTTCGACCTTATGTGCTTCGGCAATATTCTCTTTCGTTTTGAGATTGTGGTATATGGCGGCTGAGCGGTTCATTCCAACCGGTGCCATAATGTGGTTTTGGATGTAATCTGCCCAAGACTCCCCGCTAATCCGATGTATCACTTCTCCAGCAACCATGTACAAGAGGTTGTCGTAATCATATTTCGTACGGAAAGCAGATGTTGGCTCTTGATACTGGAAACTCTTAATGATGTCGTCGATGGTATAATCACCCGCCGATGGAATGAACATTAAATCTCCCGCACCCAGACCTAATCCACTTCGGTGAGTAACTAAATCTATGATGTTAAAGTTTTCCGTAACATATGGGTCGTACATCTTAAACTCTGGGATGTAATCAACCACCTTGTCGTTCCAGTTGAGCTTGCCTTGATCAACCAATAACCCCAATGCCATGGTAGTAAACGCCTTTGTGTTCGACGCAATTGAGAACAGGGTGTTCTCATCTACCGCAGCACCGGTTTCCTTACTAGCTATTCCATAACCCTTGCTATGAACCACTTTCCCATCTTTGATTACCGCAACAGCAACCCCTGCTTGAGGAATCATGTTGATGGACTTCTGAACAACGGAGTCGATGAAGCCAGAGGTTTGGGCGTTGGTAAATAGTCCAAGGAATAAAAGGACAACAAAAAATGAAATTCGGTGCATAATCATTGGGTTAAAAACAGCTGCAAAATAATGAAGAAGAGAGATTTTAGTCACTTGAATGACGTTACTCTTGTGAATGAATGTATCTCCTTGTTCGAAGAAATGCTTCAGGGCATACACTTTTGGCCCAATAACCACTCTGCCAACCAAAATGACTATCGGTTAAGCCGTTCTGGTTAATCCAAAATGCTGACTCTCCTTTTATACGTTTTACGACATCTGCGATGCATTGTTCGGACTTTAGCGAAAGCAAACAATGACAATGATCCGCGTATCCACTGACCGAATCTAACCTGATATCATTCTCATCTGCGTATGTTTTTATATGTTGAAATACAAGCCGCCTTATTCTCAAATCAGACAGCATTGGTGTTTTGTTTTTGGTCGTAAAAACCACATGGACATGAATGTGCACAACGCTCGCTCATTCGAAGATGGACTTGGAGATTCGATCGAACAAAAAATCTAAAGAATACCCACCCAGCGTTTTATTTATAGTACCCGTCGCAGTTGCCGAGGCTCAAAAGCGACGGTAGACGATGTCAACGTTTGAGCATCATCTTAGGTCGGTTTTAACCGACCAATAAAGGGCTATTGAGCCAAACGTACTGGAGT
>CAJXLR010000162.1 GCA_913056425.1 uncultured Bacteroidota bacterium | reverse complement strand
CAACCCTATGAATACTTCAAACATATCCTTGAGGTTATTATCCCTCATCGCCTCGGTAGGCAGTTTCTTTTTCCTTTTTTACCGTGCTCCAGAACCCGGATTAAACTGGTTCATTTATGCTCTAATCGCTTCAATATTGGCGTATTATGCGTACAAACCTGAACTGAAAGCTCGGTACTTACTGCCGGCCATAGGTGTTGTTATTAGCGGGTTCTCGGTATACTTCAACAGTTCAAACCTAGCCATCGTAGCCACCCTACTGTCGTTTGGTTATCTGGGAATGTCTGTAGTAGCTCCAAGACTAGAACCTGGTCTAGGTATGCTAATGGGCATAATGAATTACCTCATGTCGCCCTTTGCCGTATTGATTCGTTTTTTTCAAGGACTTGGAAAACAAGACAAGTCGTTCAAGCGCGTCATCGGTGTTCTGGTTATTCCGTCCATCTTGTTAATCATTTTCGGTGGCCTCTACTATCAATCGTCTACCGCATTTAAAGAACTCGTGGACCTCATAAGTTGGGACAGGCTACCAGCCATTCTGTTCACTCTGTTGGTTGGTCTTTTTATTTCCGCCGTGCTCTTGTATGCTTTTATACCGGAATACACCAAACAACATATGCTGAGTGACGCAAAATCGAAAGAACTCGTGGAAACCATGGGCGGAAAAAATCTATCAACGTCCTGGTTTATAGGTGTTTGGACTGTCATCATTCTTCTTGCTCTGGTTATTATCCTCGACATCCAACAAGGTAAATCCACGGCTACCTACCAGACCTATAGCAGTCATTTACATCAAAGTGTTTATTCGTCTATTGTAAGTATAGTATTTGCCGCGGTCCTAGCTATTCTAACTACCAATTACCTCTCAGAAGAAAGCAAGTCAAGATTCAAAATTGCCAATACTATCTTCTTAGGACTAAACTTAGTTTTTGTAGGGTTAAATGTCTGGCACAACTCTGCTTACATAGCTGAGTTCGGACTAACGGAAAAACGCCTGATAATTTACTATTACTTGTTCTTAGCTGCTTCTGGAATCCTAGTCACCGTGTATTCGGTATATCGCGACAAATCATTGCGCTACTTATACAGAGCCAATGCATTTATTGTATATGGTACCGTTGCCCTCCTCACTACAATGAATTGGCATCGATACATAGCATCGTACAATCTCTCTCATCCGTACGGCAAAAATCAATTGGTTGATTATGACTATCTGCTTAGCTTGGATCACTCCGTAGCACCTCTTTTACTGCCATATGAGGATGACATGAACCCGAGTCAGCAAGAACGTTTATCCCACCGAATCGACCGATGTGAGCGAGATCGATACCGGCATGATGATTTCCGCTCAACGTGCATCGAAGTCAATAAAATCAACAATGAAATCAAAGCGTATTACTCTAATAAATCAAAACAATGACCCAAAATCTAAATTCTCGAACATTGAAAAAGCTCTACTTATATGTTGGGCTATTTGCCATAGCCATGGGGCTACTGGAAGCTGCTGTAGTCATCTACTTGCGCGAGATGGCATTCCCGCATGGTTTCGACTTTCCTCTAAAACCCGTAGGACATGGTTTAGCGCTGGTTGAAGTATCTAGAGAAGCTGCAACGATTTTTATGCTATCAGCGGTCGGGTATATCGCAGGGCATAACGCAAACACCCGCTTTGGTTGGTTCTTGTACACATTTGCCATTTGGGACATCTTTTACTATGTCTTTCTGAAGGTTTTCATGGATTGGCCTGAATCTGCAATGACTTGGGATGTTTTGTTTTTGATACCTGCCATGTGGGTTGGGCCGGTTTGGGCCCCTGTGTTACTCTCTCTGGTAATGATTGCTTTTACGATTATCATCAACCGAATAAACCTCCATACGAATCGGCCAATTCGCGCACTTCAATGGCTGTTTCTAATCAGCGGATCTATTGTATGTATTGTTAGTTTTTGTATTGATTACATGCAGTATGTAATTCAGCATACTCCTGATTTTAAATGGGTTAACATGCTAAAACATCAGCAGAAACTATCTACTGTTTATGTGCCACAACATTTCGATTACTGGATATTCTTTGCAGGACTAGCTCTCATTCTGATTGGTATTGGTCAGTACTATTTTCAAAATCATATACCCAAGAAAAACATACTTAAAAGTCAATTATTCTAACATGAAACTACATCCGATAAAACTGCTGATTGGTGCCTGTTTAACACTCTCATTAACCCGAGTATTCATCCACTGGGATATGGTTTACCTCTTTTTGGTGTGGAATCTATTCTTAGCGTGGATTGCATACCCGGTGGCCGACATTATGATTCGAACAAAACGATGGTATGTTGCACTTGTTTCTCTGGGGCTTAGCATGTTGTTTTTGCCCAATGCAGCCTATTTGGTTACCGATTTAATTCACTTTCGGAAGAGCACCAAGATTGACCCTTGGTTCGACTTAGTTCTGTTTTCAACCTACGCCATAACCGGTTTGGTTCTGACCTATTACACCGTTAAACGTTTAACCAAAGGGCTCAGCAAGTACTTAACTGTGCGCTGGCTACGTGTTAGTCAGTTTGCCATTTTTACAGCCATCGGAATTGGTATATACCTTGGGAGGGTTGAGCGTTTTAATTCATGGGACGCTGTTTTAAATCCCCTTGACTTTTTAAACTCACTGATCTGGATAGGGTTCTCGGATCAACGATATGAATTACTTGGTTTTAGTGCACTTTATGCCGCTTTTACTGGGTTAACCTACATTATACTGCGACAGTTTGAACTTCATCATTCAGATGTTTAACCTAGATTTGAATTGATGTTAAAATCGTTCCTATACGCTTTTCAAGGAATCGCCGCTGCACTTAAGTCCGAGCGTAACTTGCGTTTTCATCTTTTAGCGACCACTTGCGTTGTTGCTGTTGGTTTTCTGGTCGATTTGCTGAAGCATGAATGGTTACTCATTACGTTGGTGATATGCGGAGTGTGGGCAGCGGAATTATTTAACACAGCTCTTGAGAAACTCGTTGACATTGTTCAGCCTGAGCACGATATACGAGTAAAATTTGTTAAAGATGTAGCAGCAGGTGCAGTCTTATTCATGAGTATTGCAGCTATCGCAGTAGCTGTCTACGTATTTGGCGGAAGAATCATTAATCTACTCTAAACGAGCTACTTAACTACTTTGTTAGCACAGTAAGTGCTCGCAAATGCATCCGGTTTAGCGCGGAAAGTATATCCCATCCCCATGATGTATCCCATGGCTTCTTTAAAGGCTACGTTCGATTTGAATTGAGGATCAGAATTAATATCGGCATGTACCTCCATTTCAACATTATATCGATCGAATAATGGACAAAGCTTGTAGGCTATTTCGATAGAATCCGAAACTTCCTTAATCATTCGTTCTTTGATGGTATACGGAACGTCGGTTTTGTAGGTGCTCAGGTATATAAATCCACCTTTACCCTCTCTTAAGAATACAATAGCGGTCGCAAACTCCGTAATGTCACCTTTAACTTGAGAATCTGTGCCAATGCATACTTTTAATCGATGTAATTTAATCTCCTCAAGTATGGTGTTCTCTACGACATCATAAAGCTCTCCCTGTAATCTTTCACCTGTTAGTTTTCTCCAGTATCTCATTACCTGTTTATTTATTTCCTGATATCAAAGCTGTCAATCACGCCTTACAATTTGGTTAAACTTCTGTTAAATAAACGCTTAATCTTTTGCACAAGGTGTTAATGAAAGGTCAAAACATTCACAGATGGACCGGTGAAAAAACTTGGGACTAAGTCAGTTATGTCCTTCATTTGCAGTGTAAAGAAATTCTTATCTTGAATCTTCATAAACGAGTTAACGCAATTGCAAAGTTGGGCTCCAAACTTGATCAGATGCCTTCGTCTGTAAAAGAGCAAGCACAAATTAAAAATCAGTGGTTTACCCAAGAAAACATCAACTACTGTTGCAGCCAATGGACAAAGGCACTAGATATTAACGAGGTTAATCGTTGGGCAAAGGATTTGGTCGAACCTCAAACCGTTCGTTCTATTGGTATCATAATGGCCGGAAATATCCCTATGGTTGGATTGCACGACTTGCTTGCCGTAATCGTTTCCGGTCACAGAGCCATCGTGAAGCGATCTTCGAAAGACGAAGTACTCATGGATTACGTGATTGACTCACTAAAAGGAATTGAACCGCAGTTCGAGGGCCGTATTGAAGTGGTTGAGCGAGTAAAAGGTGTAGATGCTGTTATCGCTACTGGTTCGAACAACAGTGCGCGATACTTTGACTACTACTTTGGTGATATTCCAAACATCATTCGGAAAAACAGAACATCTGTTGCAGTTATCACCGGTGAAGAAACTGAAGCTGAACTTAAAGCTTTAGCTGACGATGTATTCTTATACTTTGGTTTAGGTTGTAGAAATGTGACCAAGCTTCTTTTAACCGATACGGCTGAAATAACAACTGTTCTTGATGCATTTGCGCATTACGCGTATGTAATCGACCACTATAAGTACGCAAACAATTATACCTACCACAAAGCAATATTCTTGATGAACTTAACTGAGCATTTAGACACAGGCTATATGTTGGTAAAGGAGGATGATCAACTCCACTCCCCTCTCGCCACAGTCTTCTATCAGCGGTTCAAATCCATAAATGAGATTACTGAACATATCGCTCAAAACGAACAGGATATTCAAACAGTTGTTGGGAATCAAACTTGTTGTAAAACCGATTTTGGTTCAAGTCAAGAAACGTACCTCACAGATTACGCCGACAACGTAAATACCCTTAACTTTCTGTCAAAACTGACTTAATTATCAGTGAATTAACCCATTTCGTAACATGTTGGGCTGATTTTTTAATCTGAAATAGTGTTACGGTTACACTTAGAATCATACATTTGAATATATGGAGGCTTTAGTTTCTACTCACTTTTTCTTTAAAGGACAGAAAGACTTTTATCGCGGGAAAGTTCGCGATGTCTATAATATCAATGATGAGATTTTGGTAATGGTCGCATCTGATCGGATATCTGCATTCGACCATGTT
>CAJXLR010000161.1 GCA_913056425.1 uncultured Bacteroidota bacterium | reverse complement strand
TTCATAGTAGATTTTACCGGCGCCAAATAGTGCCTCTGCTATTTTTTTGTTCGCCGCACGTTTGGCTTCGTCCGAGAATGGAATGTTTTTGTAATACTTCTTTAGTTCTTTCTTTACATCCTTTAAAATCTCTTGCGATTCCTCGTCTTGCGACTGGTCATAAACTATGTCTTCATCTTCTTGAGTCTCATCAACTTTGTCCGGGTCATCGTTGTTGTCTACAACCTTATTAAGTTGTGATTGTAAACTTTTGTATCGCCACAAATCGGTCTTAGGGCGATTACCCCATTGCCTCTTGAAATCGTTCTGACCCCTAGCCATGGCGGTTGGATTGTAGAAATACCACACGCCTCCTGCCATAGGATTTTGGGTGATTTTAGAAGGTGTATTAAACGGATCGTTGTTGTCGATGAGCGGCTGATTCAGTTCTTCTTGCTCCTTTTTCAGTTCCGCTTGTCGACGTTCAAATTCGTATTGCTGTTTGAGTTTGTTGTCGAGCACCCCACGGTCGAGCTTGGATAACTCCAGCACACTGTCTTGGAAAGACAAGCTGATGAGATTCTCAATCAAATCTGTGAGCACCAGCTGCTTTGCCTTGATGTTCTCATAATCCGGACGTGTTTCACTCATGAACATAGCCGTACTGTCGAAGTATTTCTGAGAAAGCTCAAAGTTCTTTTGCTCGAAGAACAGCTCAGCCAAAGCGAGATAACTATTCGCTTTCTGATCTTTGTTTTTGACACTGGTTTGGGCTGATTTTTGGTAATAGCGCACCGCTTCTTCAATGTTCCCGGCTTGAAGCTCCAAGTTTGCCAACTCGTAATAAATCTGATCGTAGTAATCGATGTTCTTGTCATCGTTCAACATCTTTTTCAGATACTTCCGAGGTGTTTTGAGTGATGTTTCTCCACTCAGTCCTATGGTTTTGATTAGACCAAGGTTGGATTGAAACGCCAATTCATATGGCGGGTTAAGTTTAATGGTACGTATAAAGTTGTCTTTCGACTTCTCGATGTTGTCCGTTTTAAGGTATAGCTGTGCGAGTATGTAATGATACCTCGATTTTACGTCCCGTTTGCGTGCGAGGCTCAGCGATTTTTCGAGTGACTCGATTGCCTGACTGTACTTCTCTTCTTTGATGTATATCTCTGCAGCGATCGCGGAGAATTTTTGTTCCAGTCGGGATGGGAACTTGCCTTCTTTCCTTAAAACCGACATGATGGCTTCCGCGTCGTAGTATTTCTCTTGAGCGATATATGCCATTAGAATACCCAATTTGGCATCGTATTTTTTTTCTCCAACTGGAAATTGGTTGGCCACATACTGATAGGTTTCTATCGCTGTGTACAACTCGTTCTGAAATAGGTAGGATTCGCCAATCAAGAACCACGCATCATCCACCCATCTGCTTTTGGGGTGTTTTTTGATAACATTCGAACACTTCTTATAAACTTCTTCGAGAGCTGCTTTTTGTGATTTGCGTTGTTCCGCGGTGCCGTATGGGAATACACTAATGATTTGATTGAAATCGTCTTTGTGCCCGCTTCTCAAACTTTCAACGCTTCGGTTTAGGTCTTCTTTTGCGAGGTACAAGCCGTTAAACCGCGCGTTCATATTGTGCCACGTACGACGTAGCCAGCTCTCTTTAACCTGACTACTGGCGTTCAGGGCAAATAGAAGGGAGAGACTTAGAAAGGTAAATTTACGAGGGGTGAATCCCGTCACTGTTCGAAGTATTAATGCTATTAGTTATAACTTTGAATCTGCAATAATATTTTATCCCAAGGGAAAATAAGAGTATAGCTTCCCACATTTACATGAAACTATCTGGTTTAAAGGAATTTCTGACAACGAAGTTGCGCAATCGGTACCGATTAATCATCCGTAATGATCGGAACTTGGCGGAGCGTGTCTCGATTGTTTTGACACCAATGAATGTTTTGTTGATTTTTTCCAGTTTGCTGGTGGTATTTAGTGCGATTGCCATATTCGTTTTTCCGCTAACTCCGTTGAGGTACATCATGCCCGGTGGAGGTGAGGTGAGCCCAAGGGATTTTAAGGTGTTGCAAGAAAAAATCGACTCGTTAGAATATCTCATGCATTTGCGGGATCAGCGCGACTCTAACTTGTATCGCATCCTTCGAGGAGATACATCGGAACCAGATGCGGTTTCGTATCAGAGCTTCCCCCAAAATCCTGCATCGGGATGGTGGTGGGTTCAAACAGCAAACGCAGCCGGCGAGGCAGAACCAAATCAAACATCAGCCACAAAACCTGCAGAGCGAAAGCAAAAACTGAATTACGCCTTCATTGCACCGATGAAAGGTGTGGTAACCGACTCATTCGATGCTTCGGTAAATCATCCGGCGGTAGATGTTGTTTCCTATACCAATGCCGGTGTAAAAGCAACGATGGATGGAACCGTGGTCTTAAGTCATTGGACACCGGAGACAGGACATGTAATACTCCTGCAACACCGCGACAACTTTTTGTCTGTGTACAAGCATAATTCGGTTCTGTTCAAGAAACCCGGGAATAGAGTGAGGGCAGGGGAAGTAATTGCGCTAATGGGGAATAGTGGTGAGCGAACAACCGGTCCGCACTTGCACTTTGAGTTGTGGCATAATGGCGAGGCGGTTGATCCAATAGATTATATGAAGTTTTAAGATATTTGTAGCATGCGTTCAAACAAGAAGAACAAACAAGAAGAAACAAGAAGCACGAGTAATTCCATCAATGTGATTGGAGTTGGTACTTCGATTGAGGGAAATGTCAAATCGAATGGCGATATTCGGATTGATGGTACGTTAACCGGGTCGGTCGAAACTGCTTCGAAACTTGTTCTGGGGAATTCCGGAAAGATTATTGGGAACGTTAAAGCCAAATCCGCGGATATTAGCGGAACAATAGAAGGAGATCTAAGCGTTGGAGAGATCTTATTCTTGAAAAGCTCTTCTAAAGTGCACGGAGACATTCGCACCGACAAGTTGGTTGTAGAGTCCGGAAGTGAGTTCAACGGTAAGTGTGAAATGGGCAAGCAAACCATTTCGATGGACAGCGCACAAGCTACAAAACAAAATCAGGCAGTTGGCCAATAATCCTCGCGGTAAAAATTATTTAAAGTACAGTGGTTTGGCCGTTCAGTTTGTGGTCACCATTCTTATGTTTGTCTATGTCGGAAGGTATCTAGACGGGCAATTGGAGTTGGAGAAACCCTGGTTTACCCTTTCAGGTGCATTGATTGGAGTTGTGGGGTCTATGGTCTACTTAATCTTCAAAGTTAAATAGCCCGTCCGCTCTAGTTATCCTCACGAAAAAGATTCACCTTTGCACCGCTGAAAGCGCAGTTATGCTGAAATCGTATGTGTCTAGACTGTTGTTAATTGCCATAACGGCATTGGCAATCATTTTTGCTTTTCACCACTTCACCGGGGAAATTATGTCCGTTTGGGTGTGGGCTGCATGGGGACTTTTTGTTGGTATGAACTTGTTAGTCAATTTCTTATCTAAATCAGCCCTAAAAGGCAGTCAAACATCCTTCATAAACTTTGTGTACGGAACCACGGGATTGAGATTTCTTTTTAGCATTTTTTTTATAGTTATCTATCTGATTGTCAATGATGTAATGAGTAAATATGACATAGGTGCATTCTTATTTTTTTATTTATTATTCACATCGTTTGAATTATTTCATTTAGTGACTAAATTGCGCACCGAAAAATAAGCATCACTTGATGTTTTAAACCTCTGAAAATTAGAGACTTACGAAATTGAAAAACATGAAGAAGTTGTTGTTTCTGGCATTGGTTTTAGCAGGTGCATCGTTTAATGTGTTTGCAGATCACCCAGAGTCAGAAGCGCATGGCGAAGAGCATGCTACCGAAGCCCACGCTGACGGTCATGCAGAGGAGTCGACTTTTAATGCCGGTGAAATGATTATGCATCACATTGCGGATGCACATGAGATTCACTTTTTAACAACCGGTAGCGGTAAGGATGTGGCTATTTCCCTTCCAATTATTCTATTGGGCGACAATGGTCTCGAGGTTTTTAGTTCTTCTCACTTCTACCACGGGGAAGAAATTCATTTAGAAAAAGGTCACGGTTTTGCATACGACGATAAGTATGTAATGGTTGACGAGGTGATATACAATTATGCTGCAGACGGACATCACGGTATTAAGACCGATGAGTCTGGTGCGATTATTAACTCGAAGCCAATGGATTTTTCCATTACCAAGACTGTGGTTGGTTTGTTGCTTACAACCATCATCCTGCTTTGGATTATGATTTCAGTAGGTAGAGCCTACAAGCGCAGAGGACACAAAGAAGCACCGTCAGGTCTTCAGTCGTTAATCGAGCCACTTATTGTTTTTGTTGAGGATCAGGTAATCATTCCATCAATTGGTAGCCGTGAGAAAGCAGCGAAGTTTACCCCGTTCTTGCTTACAGTGTTCTTCTTTATTTGGATTGCCAACTTGTTGGGTCTGATGAGTTTCTTAGGAGGATACAACGTAATGGGTTCTATGGGTGTAACCTTGGTGTTGGCATTCTTCGTATTGATTATCACGAACATCAATGGGAACAAGCACTACTGGAAACACATTTTCTGGCCGGATGGTGTGCCATTGCCAATCAAGTTTATCTTGGTTCCAATTGAAGCCGTTCAAATCCTTCTTAAACCAACTGTATTGATGATTCGTTTGACTGCGAACATCACGGCAGGTCACATTATTATTTTGGCATTCACAGCGTTGATCTTCATCTTTGGTCAGAGCGGTGTAGGTGCCGGAATAGGAGTTGGTATTGGTTCGACCATCTTTATGGTGTTCATGTTTTTTATTGAATTATTGGTGGCCTTCTTACAGGCATATGTTTTCACATTGTTGTCTTCGTTGTACTTCGGTTCGGCGGTAGAAGATGCTCATCACTAAACGCGTAAATATTTATTTAACTATATAAATTTTTAATCTAAAATGGAATTACTTACAATCTTGTTACAAGCAACAGCAGCACTTGGATGGGCTGGAGTAGGAGCAGGTATCGCAGCAGTTGGTGCGGGTATCGGTATCGGTAGAATCGGTGGATCTGCCCTTGAGTCTATCGCTCGTCAGC
>CAJXLR010000160.1 GCA_913056425.1 uncultured Bacteroidota bacterium | reverse complement strand
GTATGTGAGTCTAGTGTACTAGGTATCCCAGATCTATTGGGAAACAGCGAAACAGTGGATTTGGTTCTATTGGATGACGCCTTCCAACATCAGTATGTAACTCCTTCGTTCTCCATCCTTATGTCTAAGATGCGTCGACCGTTCTACTCGGACTTTGTTATGCCTCTGGGCCGTTTACGTGAGTTTAAAAAAAACTATAAACGCGCAGATGTCATCGTTTTCAATGGCAGTGATTTAAGTTTTAAACCCTCAACTGCGCTCGATATTCCATATTTTGTTGCATATCGTGAGAACACCGGTTTAAAGACCGTTTGGGGGCAAGACAATCAGGTTTTTGACGCTCCGGTTGTGGTGAGTGCGTTGGCAAGTAATGATGCCTTCAATCAAGTTTTTGATCGGGAACATCCAATGGCTGTTATTCATGCATATCGAGATCATTATCGATATACCGAGCGTGAAGTGCGCGCCTTTATCGAAGAGGCTGTAAATAGAGATGGAGTGATTATAACGACGGCAAAAGACTGGGTAAAGCTTAAACCATACTTTCGAGACTCTGATATTCAAGTAACGGTCCTGGTCCAAGAAGTTGGATACACCTTGCCTCAGGCGGATTCTTTTCTTGGAATGCTAAAAAGTGCAATCGATGAAAAACGTTAGAGCGAAAAAACATTTAGGTCAGCACTTTCTAAAAGACCTATCGGTTGCCCAACAAACAGCTGACTTGGCAACGAAGTCGGGGTTGAATCAATGGCTCGAAATTGGCCCGGGAATGGGCGTTTTAACTCAATACTTGCTCCACTCAGATATCAACCTTAAAGCAATAGACTTAGATCAAGAATCCGTAGAATACTTGCATAAAAACTACCCAGATTTAGATGTGGTTTATGGTGATTTCCTGAAGCAGCCCTTACATACGTGGTTTGATGGAGAGTTCGGAATAATTGGCAATTTCCCGTACAACATCTCCTCTCAGATTATGTTTAAGACGTTGGAAAATCGCCATATCATACCGATTTTCTGTGGGATGTTTCAATTGGAGGTTGCGCAACGAATCGTATCGCCACCGGGCAATAAAACGTACGGAATCCTCTCTGTGCTCGTTCAATGTTTTTACGACGTTACCATCGAAATAAAAATTCCACCCGGAGCTTTTGCCCCTCCACCCAAGGTGCATTCTGCTGTTATCTTGGCGAAACGCAACCAAAGGAACTTGGAGGTAGACGAGTCTTTGTTTTTTGACGTGGTCAAAACTGCATTTCAGCAGCGGAGAAAGACACTTTCGAATGCTTTGAAGAAATTTAACATCCCCAAAGACCTAGTACTTCAAAACCCTATGTTTAAATTGCGGGCAGAGCGACTTACTGTGGATGATTTTATTGAATTGACACGGTTTATCGCTCAGCACAGAAACTGATATGGAAGACATTCGAATCGACAAAGAGTTCACCACCGAGTTCATCGCAGAGGTGCATGATCGTCGGTCGGATGTGCTTATCGAACGGTTAGAGCGACTCTATCCGGCAGATATTAAAGAGATTTTTGACGAGCTCGATTTGGAGCAAGCTGTCTATGTTACGTCATTGATGGACATAGATAAGAAGGTAGAAGTTCTCGCTGAGCTAGAGCCAGACGTTCGTAAACGTTTTCTTGAAGGTTTTGATGAAGAGCAGACGGCATTGGAATTTATCCAACATATGGATAGTGATGACGCCGTGGACGTACTCAGTGAGTTGAGTGCGGAAGAAGCTTCTCAGGTCTTATCTTACATACCAGATAAAGAACAGTCGTTGTTTTTAACTCGACTACTGCGTTACCCGGACGACACCGCAGGTGGATTGATGGGAGGCGAGTTAATCAAAGTGAACGTCAAATGGAATGTTGCGGAGTGTACCGAGGAAATACGAAAGCAAGCTGAAGAGGTTGCTCGAGTATATACGGTTTATGTGGTGGATGACAGTAATGTTTTGCAAGGCTGGGTTTCACTGAAAAAGATTCTTTTAGCGAAGGAAAAGACACCGATTGCCGATATCTACGACGATAATATCAAGTACGCCAGCGTGAGCACAAACGGTGACGAAATTGCATCGCTGATGAAGAAGTACGATCTCATTGCGCTCCCAATTGTTGATTCTTTGAAGCGATTGATAGGTCGGGTTACCATTGATGATGTGGTCGACTTTATCAAAGAAGAGGCCGACAAAGATTTCCAAATGTTGTCCGGTATTAGCCAGAGTGTTGAAATGAAGGACCGAGTTTGGGTTTTATCACGTGCTCGTCTGCCTTGGTTAATCATTGGTCTAATTGGAGGAGTAATGAGCTCCGTAGTTATCGGCCAGTTTGATGGAGAATTAAAGGAGAATGTACAACTTGCCATGTTCATGCCGCTCATCATGGCGATGGCCGGTAATATTGGAGTCCAATCCTCTTCAATCATTGTTCAAGGTTTGGCGAACAGTTCAATCAGCAGTGATTCCGTATTCGGTAAACTCGGTAAAGAACTCTTGGTAAGCTTAATCAACGGATTGGTTTGTTCCGCAATATTACTTGGCTACGGATTGATATCCGGAAATAGCAATGACATCATGACGGTGGTAAGTATTGCATTGCTTGCGGTTATTCTTCTAGCCGCTGTGATTGGGACCGCAGTGCCACTGGCACTAGACCGTTTCAAGATAGATCCTGCTCTTGCAACCGGGCCGTTTATTACCACCAGCAACGATCTTATTGGTCTGTTTCTATACTTTATGATTGGCAAGCTGATGTTGTAAAATGGTTGCTGAAGAATACATCAATTCAATTCAGAATGGAGATCGAGGAGCCCTCTCAAAAGCTATTACTTTGGTTGAGAGCACTAAACCTGAACACAGGATTTTGGCTGCCGAGATTTTGGATGGTTGCGCAAGTAATTCAAAACAATCTATCCGAATTGGGGTAACCGGAGTGCCGGGTGTCGGTAAAAGCACGTTTATCAATGCGCTTGGCAAGTATCTGGTTGAAGAGAAACATCTAAAAGTTGCTGTACTTGCTGTGGATCCGAGTAGTCAGCAAAGTGGAGGGAGTATCCTCGGAGATAAGACTCGTATGGAGTATTTGTCCATATCGGATAATGCGTTTGTGCGCCCTTCGCCAAGTGGCGATTCGCTTGGAGGTGTGGCAGCAGCCACGCACGAGTGTTTGATGTTGTGCGAGGCGGCAGGCTATGATGTCATCTTGGTGGAAACCGTTGGGGTAGGACAGAGCGAAACATATGTATATAATATGGTTGATGCGTTTCTGTTATTGTTACTTCCCGGAGCAGGAGATGATTTGCAAGGCATAAAGCGGGGTATCGTAGAAATGGCCGATGTTGTTGCGATAAATAAGTCGGACGCAAATCCGGCATTTGCCAAGGAAGCACATATACACTACCGAAACGCGCTACAATTGATTCCTTCTGGTAGATCGGGATGGAGAGTTCCGGTTCAGCGGATTGATAGTGTAACGGAGAGCGGATTGACTGAACTTTGGTCTACCTTGATGTCATTTATCGAACATCAGAAAAGCTCTAGTGCATTTAGTCAGAATCGCGAGAATCAACTTTCTGTATGGTTAAGTCGATATATCGATTTAGAGTTATTGCGTTTTATTAAGAACCGATCCGATCTTCAAGAACTTCGTAATCAAGTGGAATCTCAAGTAGTTTCGGGTAAGTCGTCAGTGCGAAGTGCAGCCATGCGATTTGTGAAGCAGGTTTTATCCTAATACCTCAGCCGCAAAGAGTTCTTTGAATGTCTTGGTGTAGATCTCTTTAACCTCACCCATATCCATTTTACGACCAAGTTCTACTTCCATTGAAGTGACATCCTTGTCACTGATACCGCATGGTATCATGTGTCGGAAAAAACTTAAATCAGTATTAACATTTAACGCAAAGCCGTGCATGGTGATGCCTCTACTCACCTTAATTCCGATCGCAGCAATTTTTCGATGGATTCCTTGAGTAATCCAGATACCCGTGAGTCCATCTATGCGTTCAGTTTTAATTCCGAATTGTAACAGAGTTTGAATAATGCTGTCTTCGAGTAAATTGACATATTTTTTTACTCCAATGCCCAACTCGTGAAGGTTCAGAATGGGATATCCTACGAGTTGACCGGGACCGTGAAACGTAATATCACCACCGCGTTCAATTTCATACTTCGCGGCACCAATGTTCTTTAAGAAAGTATCGTTGATAAGGAGGTTATTCCGATTAGCACTTTTGCCAAATGTATAAACTGGATTGTGCTCACATAACAGAACCGTATCCTGTACTTCATTGGTACTTCGCTTTGAAACGAAATCCTTTTGGAGATCCCAACCCTCTTTGTATGCAATTCTGTCTAGGTCTTTGAATTCAATACTCATGATAATACAGGATTTCGTTGACGGATTACTTTAACAATCAAACTTAGACCGAAAAACAAAAAAATAAACTGAGCAATTCGGCCGAGATAGTCTCCCGTTTTAGCGTAGTAGGTTGTGTACTGCAAGGCAGGTATTTCGGCTTGTAGATAGCCTTTCTTCCACCAACCCAACTCGTCCAAAACATTACCATTGTCGTCGATAACGCAAGAAATACCCGTATTGGCACTTCGCACCACATACCTGCGATATTCAATTGCACGCAATCTTGCGTAGTCTTTGTGTTGTCTGTGTCCTGCTGTGTTGCCCCACCATCCATCATTGGTAATCACGGCAAGGAAGTCTGCTTTCTTGGCAACAAAGTCGCCTACGTAATCCCCAAACACCGATTCGTAACAAATCAACGGAGCTACCGCGTAGTCTTTGCGATTTGAGTAGTGAAACGACTTCGCTTCTTTGTCGGATCCTAGGTTACCCGATACGCCTCCAAAATCAAGCTTGAGTAGGTTGTCGAACAATTTGAAGAATCGCGGGAACGGCATGCTTTCAACGCCAGGAACTAAACGCGATTTATGATAGGTTTCAATACTTCCATCGGAGTTGATTTGAAGTGCTGTATTGTATGAATCGTAGTACTCATTAGTTGGTTCATAATACCGAGGGTACTTCGGAAGCTCCTCACCTGCCTTATAAAAGCGATGGGTTGAGGCACCAATAAGTATGTCTACCTGAGGATGTT
>CAJXLR010000159.1 GCA_913056425.1 uncultured Bacteroidota bacterium | reverse complement strand
AAATAGACTGAGGCCTCCGTCATTCACCCTAGTGGTGGGTTGAAACCGCACCGAAGAAGATTGTTTTACTCAGCCCTTGTGCCCTGTATACTATTATGGTTGGGCCTCGCTATTAATTACTTCAATAGCTGCAATTCCCGGAAGAGTCTTGCCTTCAAAGTATTCTAGCAAGGCACCACCGCCCGTGGATACGTAGCTAACTTCTCCTTTGAGGTTGAATTGCTTGATTGCTGCCGCGGAATCGCCACCTCCAATAAGAGAGAAAGCACCATTTTTTGTTGACTCAGCAACGGCATAGGCAACGGTCTTTGTACCGTTTTCAAAGTTGCTAAATTCAAAAACACCCATCGGGCCGTTCCATAAAATGGTCTTCGCTTCAAGCAAAACGGCTTTGTATTCCTCCACGGCTTTTGGTCCGATATCTAAGCCCATCCAACCCTCAGGAATGCTATTGCTATCGTGGGTGGCAACACCACCGTCGTTTATAAAACCATCGGCACAAACAGAATCTACCGGAAGCATAATATTAACCCCTTTGGCTTCTGCTTTTTTCAAAAGCTCCAAGGTAAGGTCAACTCGATCAGCTTCGAACAAAGAATTACCAATTGATCCACCTTGAGCTGCAATGAATGTGTAGGCCATTCCTCCACCAATAAGGATGGTATCCGCCACATTCATGAGGTTTTCAAGAATCAAAAGCTTGTCGGAAACCTTAGCTCCACCTACAATCGCCACAAACGGTTTTTCAGGTGCGGCAATCACTTTTTCGGCGTTCTCGATTTCGTTGGCCATAATATAGCCAAAGCATTTGTTGTTGCCAAAGAACTTAGCTACTACCGATGTAGATGCATGTGCACGGTGTGCGGTTCCAAAGGCATCATTTACATACACGTCTCCGTATCGCGACAGTTTTTGCGCAAACTCTTCGTCGCCCGCTTTTTCTTCTGAATAGAAGCGTAGGTTCTCCAACAAAAGGATTTCTCCAGCCTGAAGCTTCTCTGCTTTTTCAACAGCATCATCACCAATACAATCGCTGGCAAAGTGGACGTTGGCACCGGTTAATTTACCCAAGTGATTTACGAGGTGATTTAATGAAAATTCAGGTTGTGGTCCGTTTTTAGGACGTCCCAAATGGCTCATCAAAATCGCGGAGCCCCCATCGTTCAATATCTTTTTTATGGTTGGCACGGCCGCGCTCATACGCGCATCGTCCGTGATGTCAAAGTTGTCGTTTAATGGCACATTAAAGTCAACTCGGACAAGTGCTTTTTTGCCGGAGAAGTTGAATTGATCAACAGTCTGCATAGCCTTAGTTATTGGTGTTTTTTAGTTGATTGAACGTCTCCAACGCATCAAAGCTGTTGGCTTTCTCCCCAATTCTATGAATGAGTACGTAGTGGATTTTATCCCCTTTTAGTGTTTGGTCTACATTTCGTTGTCCTTCCACAACCTGACCGAACACATTGTATGAACCATCTAGACTGGCTTGCGACTCAATCGTAATGTAGAACTGGCTACCATTTGTGTTGGGTCCACTATTTGCCATGGCAAGAACACCAGGACCACTGTGGCGTAGTTCAGGATGTATTTCTTGACGGAACTGATATCCGGGGCCACCCATTCCGGAACCCTGAGGGTCACCACCTTGAATCATAAAGTTATATCCATCTCCGTTGGCAACACTGATTACTCTATGGAAGTTTAATCCGTCGTAGAAAGGCTCTCCGGCTCCTTTAGCTGTGTTGGGGATTGATCCTTCTGCCAAGCCAACAAAGTTTGCTGTGGTAAGTGGAGCGCGTTCCATATCGAGTTTAATCAACACATTACCCTCTGTGATATTCATTTGAGCGTAGAGACCTTCACCATATTTCTCCAAAATATATGATGCTTCAATAGGTTTCTTTTCTCTGCCCTTGTCTCGGTTAGGGGTTGATGTTTGATCGTTCGACTGGCCACTGCACGCGGCAAGGAAAACCATAGATAACAAAACCAGGTATGATGCGATTTTTTTCATGCTGCAAAGGTAGGTATTGTACTATTTTTTTCGAACTACCATAAGACCATCTCTTACAGGCATCAAAACGTTTTCAACGCGTGAGTCTTGTTGCATTTTCTCATTGAATTCGTGCAGGGCTTTAGTGTCTTCATCTTTGGCAAGCTGCTCCGGTACCAACACTTTGGCACTCCACAATACATTATCAGCAATGATGATTCCACCGGTTCGTAGTTTATCAATAACCAGGTCGAAGTAATTGCTGTAATTGGGTTTATCTGCATCTATAAATACCAGGTCTAGCTCGTCTTCGAGTGTGGGGATGATTTCCAAAGCATTCCCAACGTGAAAATCGATTTGACTGCTGTAATCCGAGTCGTTGATATAGCGTCGCACACGGTCTTCAAGCTCTTCGTTGATATCTATGGTGATGAGCTTCCCATCTTTGGTTAGGCCTTCAGCAAGACAAAGCGCTGAGTAGCCTGTGTACGTTCCAATTTCAAGAATGCGCTTAGGCTGAATCATATGACTGAACACGCTTAATATCCGTCCTTGGAGATGACCAGAAAGCATTCGTGGGATCAGCACATTGGCGTATGTATCCCGGTTGAGCTTTTGAAGAAGCTCGGGCTCTGCGGTAGTGTGTTTCTCTGCGTAGGCAGATAGTTGTTCGTCTATGAATTCCATTAATCTGTTTTTAGGTCTGCAAAAATGAGTTTATGGTCTGAGAATATCTCATCTGTAGATTGGTAGTTTACGGCTTGATATTGTTTCGGGTAGAGAATATAGTCGATACGAAGCAACGGGAATGGTTTGAGGAATGTGGCATCAAAGCCCTTACCGGAGGTTACAAAGGCATCGTCGAGTCCTACTTTCAGTTGCTGATATGCGTAGCTCTGAGGCGTGTCGTTAAAATCTCCCAAGATCATGAATGGATGAGGGCAGGCGATCGTATGTTGTTTGATGTCGCTCACTTGACTGCTTCGTTTGAACATTGACCGTCGTAAGCGAGCGGCTACATTCTTTGCTTTTTCATTGTACGCCGAATCGAACTCCAATGAACGGAGCTCATGGTAGTCTCGAGGTTTTAGTCGGTTCGTTTCCAGGTGTAATCCATAAATCCTCAAGGTTTCGCCGTTGCGTTTAATATCCATGAAACCCGCCATGTTGTAAGACAACTCTGTGAACTTCACCTTGCCCCAATCAGTTATGGGGTATTTAGATACCATGAGAATACCGGATCCGGCACTAGGAAAGCTTCGAATCTTTACCTGGTGCGGGAAGCTCTTCTTTGATATTTTGCCGTATCTATATGGATACTCAATGAAGACAGCACAGTGCACGTCCATGCTGTCGAGATATCGTTCTAATTGGTCGGAGGTGTTTATTCCGGTGTGTCGACCAAGAGATAGCGTATTAAAGCTGGCTACTCGAAAATCACCCGTTGTAGCGTCACTTTTGGATTGGAGTCCAACCACACGAAAAACAAATGGTAGACCCAGAGCAAGTACAATTAGGTTGTACTTCAACATTTTGGTTTTGTAAAGCACACCAAGTAAACCTAGGGTGAGCAATGCAATCATCCAAACCTTAAAAGACAAGCCAGCAAAAGCAATGGGCCAGAACGTTTTGGGGTTTACAAATGGAGCGAGATACGCGGCCAATATGCCGGGAATAACGGCAATATTAAAAACTTTGATGAGCGATTTGAAAATCCGTTTCAAGGCTATTGATCACTTGCCCTGAAAAGTAGTTCCTTTTCCTCTTTTGTCAAACTGCTGTACCCGGATTCGTTGATCTTATCCAGAATGGCATCAATCTCTTCTTGGTGAGGTTTGCCCGAAGCACGATGATGAGACGACTTGGAGCTCGAGGCTGTTTTAACCGTTTCGCGTTTCTTTTCCCGAACAAACTGGCGTTCATCTAATATGGTGTATTTGGGTTTGAATGGGTTTCGGATGTTTTTCAGCATATCAAACGAGATACGTCCTTGTTCGTGTAAGATGAACAGTGCTCCGAATATCGCCCCACCAATGTGAGCCAAATGACCACCTTGGTTGCCGCTGTTGAAGAAGAAAATATCGAGGAATACCAAGTACATAGCAATCCACTTCATTTTTACGCGGAACGCTCCAAACAGGAACAGTTCATAATTGGGAACTAATACGGCTGTGGCCATAACAATTGCAATAACGCCACCTGAAGCACCAAGGAGCACGCTTTCTGCAGCTCCACCGGCTAAGGAAGGAATCAGGTTGTAAATCAATACAAAAAGCAACGCTCCTGCTACACCGCCACCAAAGTATATGGTGTAGAACTTTCGGTTATTCATGAATTCGGACAAAATCCGACCGATGAAATAGAGCATCAACATGTTACCCAGAATGTGTCTAAATCCGGCATGGAAGAACATATAGGTAAATAACGTCCACGGCTTGATTAGGAGCTTTGCAAACGCCGATGGTGTATAGAAAAAATTCTTCACTAGGGTCCAAGCCTGTTCAGCACCGTTGGGATGCACAAACTGAGAAACCACGAAAACAAATAAGTAGGAGAGAATGAAAACACCTACATTGACAATGATCAATTTACGAACCGGCGAAGGGTTCTTATCAAATTCATATTTAAGTCGGTCCCACCAAGTCATATTCTATAGACGTTAATAAAAGCGATCTCGTCTGGTCTTATTCCAATATTTGACAATTAAAATACCTGCAACCAACCCACCTAAGTGCGCAAAGTGGGCGACGTTATCGCCTACGTTATTCTGTATACCATTTATTAACTCATAAATACCATAAAAAGTTACGGCGTATTTCAGTTTTATTGGAATAGGCGGGAAAATCAAATAAAGTGTAGTGTTTGGGAAATAGATCAAACAAGCCCCCAGAATACCAAAGATTGCTCCAGACGCACCAACCATGGGAACATTGGCCATGTAAGCGATATTGAGCTGGCTGGGATTCAAGCCGGTAGGATCGCCTTTAAACGGGTGTAAGTTAAACGCAGCGGTGATCTGTTCCGGTGTTAGGTTACCCAGAAACGGCAACATTCGATAGTGAAGAACGCCAATGTGCAAGGCTGCAGCGGCCAGTGCGGTGATTAGGTAAAACTTCAGGAATCGTTGTCCCCCCCAGCGCATTTCCAGCATCGTAC
>CAJXLR010000158.1 GCA_913056425.1 uncultured Bacteroidota bacterium | reverse complement strand
CATCATAGAGCAGTGTATGCCGTATTGTTTGGATTTTGACCTTTACGTTCCACCTTCTGAAGCTATGAAGGAGATCACGGTCCAACAGAAAAACTTCTTCAATAACCCTTCGGGTATACCAACCGGCAAACGACTTGGATTTGAGATAATAAACCGAGCCAAACAACCATGACCAAAACCACCAAACTAACTCTCTTTGCATTTCTAGTGGCATTGATCTTTCCCGGTTGCCAACGGCGTTATGCACACCTAACATTAACTCAGGGTGTAAAGTCGGCCAAGGAAAAAACCACCCGATTTCACGGTCACTATGTCGCTCGCCAAAACGTAAAATCTATTTCACCTAAAAAATCGGACGATTCGAAGATCATGCCGGAGAACCTTGCATTATCAAAACCACAACCTCTTGCGTTGGGGCAAGCACCTGCTGCGCATGGTACCCCTCGCACTATCATAAAATCGATAGAAGAACCCGAGACAGATAGCTCTACCCAAAGACAGCCGAAAGAAATGTATGACGCTAAAGGGCCTGAAACAGCTCTTTTTTTCGGTCTGCTGGGTGCAAACGTTGGTTACTTCATGCTTCCACAGTTCACCGAGTTATTTGCCGTAGTATTAATTTCCGTACTCGCTTTGGCCGTTATCTATTTGGCAACCATGATGTTTCGCAACATGGCAGATACCCGAATACGTCCGTATCGAACTAAAAAGAAATCTATTTACATGGGTCGCAGTTTCGACTCAGAGAAAGTTAAAAAAGGGTTTGGTGTTTTCATGCTTGTGGGGTTGGCTGCAGCCCTTATCTCTATACCTCTTTTCGCTGTAGACTTCTGGGGCTTGGCAATATTCTTATCGCTTTTAGGCTTTGTCTGTATTTGCGCCGGTGTGATTCTTGGTCTAACCTACCTCATTTTATCCGTTTGATAGGACATCCGTCCCCTTTGAGGTAACCCGGTAGTAAAACGCATGCATGTTGTCGGAATCGTATCCCAGATGCCTTTTAAAACTACCATCCTCTAGTTTCTCATACGGACTAACTAATTCATCATGAATTAAGGTTTTAAGCACATCGCCAACAATGTTTGCGTCGTTGCTTTCTGCGCATTCCTCCACAATCACTGAGAAGGGCTCAGGGAATAATAGTAACTCAAGTACAGCAGTCTCTAATTTATCCATGATCATATCGTCTTCCTTTCCATTCAAATGAACCTTTCAAACTACGTAATGCTAAGTATATGGTAATCATAGGGTGCAGTAATTCGATGTACCATAATTGGCTCAGCAAATGTCCTCGTTTGAAGAATTTTAAAATCCGCCCGAAGAAAAGTAAATCAACCAGATACTTAAACAAGAATGTGATTACTGCCGGAATAAATGCTTGGTATGGATTGAACACCGTATAAACAACAAACAGCGTATAAAAGAGATAACACAGAACCAAGAGAAACGGAACATTCATCTCTCTTGACGTGATATTCATTTGCGTCTTGCGTGCCCAACGCATGCGTTGAACAACAAGATCCGTCCATGACTCCGGATGGTTCGTTTGAACCAATGCGTCTTTGGACTTTTGGAAAGCTACCTTCCCCCCTTTCGCGGCAATACTTTTCATCAAAAAAACATCGTCTCCGCTCGCTATATGTAAATTTCCACTGTATCCACCTACCTTGTCAAATGCCTTCTTAGAGAACATCATGTTAGCTCCGTTGGCTAAAACAGGTTGACCACGACGAATACGCGATCCTCCCAATGCTATTAATGCAGCTAAGTCAAGCTGCAGCAGTGGTGAAAACCAAGAGCTCCCCTTTTTATACATCACTGGACCACTTACAAAATCCCAATCGCCGGCTGGCTGCATGGCCGTAATCCATTTGGGGACTACCTCACAGTCCGCATCGGTAACTAATATATAATCATATGAACTGGCCTTTATACCATGCTCCAAAGCGTTTTTCTTACCGGACAAACGACCCGTAAGCTGAAGCACTTTTACATTCATTGCGCTTTTCTTCGCAAAATCTTCACAGAGTGCATGAGAACCATCCTCAGAGTGATCATCCACCAATATCACCTCAAATCGTTCACGCGGATACTCCAAACGTTCAAGAGATCGAAATAACGTAGCGAGATTCTTCTCCTCGTTTCGCAGCGCAATCACAATAGAAACATCTACATCCCGATTCCCGGTCATTTCAAGTTGAGCCCAGTCTTGCCGCAGCCTGAGTACAATCAAGGCATACAGCAGAGAGACCACAATGAGACCAAAAATCCACAATCCACTCATATTTTATTGGCATTAAACCGAAGGAATACAAATAGCCCAACCAATCCGGGTATTATTAAGTTCACTACCCAGATTAAAAAAGATGCAGCAATCAAGTCAATGGGTAATAAATGTGGCTCGAACAGCATCCCAAGCACAAAGCTTCGCACACCGATCTCGCTGAGGGCAATCGTAGGTATAATGGTTTGAATGTAGTAATTCACCGGTATGAGTGCTGCAAACTCAAGTTTAAACACGTGCTCCCAGTCCGAAACTAAATAGATTACGACAACAAGCTGAAAACAGAATACCAAGTACCGCATCAGAGAAAACAGATATGCATTTAACAAGGTCTTTTTAGAGACAGATTCAAGAGACTCAACAAATCGATTATATCTTTTAAACCACTTAATGCGTGTGAACAACAACGTTGTGATTCTCGGTAATTGAAAGTAAGCGAAATAACCAATGACTACCGTTCCACACGCCACCAAATAAGCAATCATCCGTTTTTCCGGAGCTAAGTAATCACTTACATAAAACATAAGGCATGCACCTCCAATGGTAATGGTTATAGCTAGTTGAGAAAGACTACTTACAATCGATGTCGACGCCGCGTATTGTCTCATTTTCCTGGAGACAACCAACATCCGCCCTCCAAATTCTCCAACACCATTGGGTGTAAACAGTCCTACGCTTACCCCCATCAAAACACCTCGCAGTGCATCTTTAAACTTCACTTGTACATGTTGTCTGAGAATTTGTTGCCACTTATACGTTTCTAGCATCCAGTTTACAGGCATCAAAACAAGTACTAAAATCAACCAAAATGGCTTTTCGACTAAACTCGAGGTGTAGGTGTCCATGAGTTGTGATAAGTCGCGTTGGAAAGCAATCTCATAAACTAAATATCCAACAGCTAGTGCAGCTACCAGAAACTTAAAGAGTCTCCATTGTTGCTTTCTGGATACTTGATTCATGATTATTCTGCCTACTTTTGACTCATGTCCAATCGCGTTATTGACAACGATTTTGATCGTATCATTTTAGGCATTGACCCGGGCACAAATATAATGGGCTATGGTGTGCTGGGATGTCGTAAGAAAGAAATAACGCTGGTGAGCATGGGCATTATCACGTTGGGAAAAATTGACTCTCATGCGTTAAAGCTGAAGAAGATATTTGAGCGTACACTTGGATTGATCGACAGTTACCATCCGGATGAAATGGCGCTCGAAGCACCTTTTTATGGTAAGAATGTTCAATCCATGCTAAAACTGGGCAGGGCACAAGGCGTTGCAATGGCAGCCGGATTATATCGGGAGTTACCCATTTTCGAATATGCCCCAAAACGGATTAAACAAAGCATCACGGGTAGCGGAAGTGCCAGCAAAGAACAAGTGGCCGGGATATTAAAATCGATATTAAAGTTTGATGAAATTCCGAAGAACCTAGATGCTACAGATGGAATGGCGGCAGCTGTGTGTCATTTCTTCCAAGGTGGTCTTCCAACATCTTCGAAGACATCATCATCCAAGTCCTCCAAAAAACATGGAAGCTGGGAGTCTTTCATCTCGAATAATCCAGACAGGATTAAATAGGGTATTTAGTCTTTTGGGAGATGCTCTCGAATAGATTGAGCAATTGTCTTCATCTCTTCTTCAGAATACTGTTGTTTCGGTTGTGAGAAGTCGATATCGCTTACCTCATTGATTGGCACCAAATGTATATGTGCGTGAGGAACTTCCAATCCAATAACGGCCGTACCAATTCGCTTACATGGAATAGCTTTCTCAACCGCTTTAGATACAATCTTGGCAAACAAATGCAATCCTGCGTAGGTTTCGTCATCGAGGTTGAACATATTGTCTACCTCCTGTTTTGGTATCACGAGTGTATGTCCTTTACGCAAAGGAAACACATCTAAAAAAGCGAGATAATTTTCAGTTTCCGCGATTTTATAGCACGGGATTTCCCCGTTAACGATTTTAGTAAAGATGCTCGCCATTACGCGGTGATTTCAAGGATTTCGAATGGAATAACTCCGGCAGGTACATGAACCTCTGCGGTCTCCCCAACCTTCTTCCCCATGAGGCCTTTACCAATTGGCGATTTAATTGATATTTTACCAAGTTTAAGGTTGGCTTCCTTCTCCGCCACAATGGTGTAAGTAACTTCCTTGTTCGTCTTCTTATTTAAAGCTCTAACCGTACTTAAAATCCCAACCTTTGATAGATCGAGTTTTGAAGTATCCAAGACTCTCGTATTCGCCAAAGTCTCTTCCAACTTTGATATCTTCAACTCAAGAAGTGATTGAGCTTCCTTAGCCGCATCGTACTCCGCATTCTCAGATAGATCACCTTTATCTCTGGCATCGGCGATTTGTCCTGAAATCTTTGGGCGTTCCACCATCTTCAGGTGATCAATCTCTTTTTTAAGATTGTCGTACCCTTCTTGGGACATGTAATTTACGTTGCTCATCGCTGTATCGTTGAAGTGTTGTAAAAAGAACATTGCATCAGTAGGTACTGATGCAATGCACTGCAAAGATATTTAATCTTTATAAACTCTGTATTTCAACTAGTCTACAAGTACGCGAATTCCGATACTGTGACTACCCCCAAATGGGTTTGAATCACGGTAAGAATAATCTACTGCAAATACGTTATCATTTAGTTTGCTCATTGGCAACTCTACGGTGAAACCGGCTACAAGACCTGTCATGGCCGTTGTTCTGTCGTCTGCGTTGAAAATACCTTGCTCGTAAGCATAAGCAGCTCTTAACATGAACAATTCTTTGTACCCGTACTCCAAACCTGCCGTTAATTGATTACGTGTGTACGCATTTGATGTAAAGTTCATGGCAGGTGTTAAACGATGCCAGTAG
>CAJXLR010000157.1 GCA_913056425.1 uncultured Bacteroidota bacterium | reverse complement strand
TGAGTTCGTTCAACTTTAACAGGCATGGGTTTGCCGGCAAATTCTTGTAATTTTGGTTTCGGATCAAAAGTATCAACATGAGATACCCCGCCTGACATGTAGCAAAATATCACATTCTTGGCTTTGGGTGTAAAGTGAGGTCTTGCAATAAGTTGATTTTGCCCTACCAGTCCTTGCAAAGCAAGAAGTCCAAAGCCCGTTGAGCATTTGCTGAGCATTTGTCTGCGATTCATGGAGTAGTTCATGTTAATTTTTATCTTAAGTAAATAAATTCCTTCATATTAAATAAGGCTAATGCTAGATCTTGAAGTTTTGGTTTATCTGTGATTCTTTGCCTTTCAAATCCCTGAATTTTTTTCATGATTTCCGTTTTTGCTGAAAAACTATTTTAGTTTGCTGAAAAACGAAAGGAACTTCAACCGTCGAATAGCGGTGTTTAACGAAAGTTCTTAAAAACAAAAAGCCCCTGTTTCTGGGGAAACAAGGGCTTTCGATGTTTACCGAAAGTAAATCTAGCGCTCCTTCCTGGGCTCGAACCAGGGACCCTCTGATTAACAGTCAGATGCTCTAACCAACTGAGCTAAAGAAGCGTTTCACAACCTTCTCGGTGCGCTCTGCCTTCGCTGAAGGCGAGTGCAAATATAAATAAAGATTTTTAACAACAATAAATGACCCTGAAAAAATTTCGGGAGCTATAAAGCAACAACAAAAGCGTCTTTAAACCCGCGTTTACGGATTTGTGAGAGCGCTTCATTTGCCTCCGCTTTACTCGCAAATCGTCCGGCGATGTAAATGTATTTATACGGACTCTTTGTGTTGAGTTCCTTGCGCTCGATCGTTAGCTTCGCCTTTTTGAAATAACTATCGTCTGTTGCGATAGGAGCTTTTGACGAGGCGATCTGAATTCCAAACGCACTAGATGTTGAAGCCGAACTGTTTGCTGATGACGTAGTTCTTCGGAACGCAATATCAGGATAGTTTGATTCTAATGTACCACGAAATGCACGGAAGATCGCAGATGCAATGATCTCTTGACCGTAGGTTGAGTTTAAAAATTCTGCTTCACGACGATTAGTAACAAACCCGCATTCTACGAGAACACTTGGCATATTCGTGTATTTGAGTACTTGCAAAGAGTGTTGCAGGTCGCGTTCGTCTTTTACTCCTCTTGATTTTCTACCCGCACGCTTACTGAATTGTTCTTCTATGTTTCGTGCGAGTTGTACTGACTTTTCAAGGCTCATGGCATGCACGTGGGATTCGGTACCACGCGCACCCTGCCGATCATTCCCATTACAATGAATGGATAAAAAGTAGTCGGCATTGTTTTTATTTGCAACAGCAACACGCTCGTCTAACGAGGGATAAGTATCAGTTGTGCGGGTATAGATCACTTTAACATTTTGCATGTATCGCTCTATGTAGTTTCCGAGATATTTAGCGATCTTCAAATTGAGATCCTTTTCAGGTAAATGGTTACGATCTTCGGACAGGTGTCCCGGATCATTTCCACCATGCCCAGGGTCGATCACAAGGGTGATCTGCCTCCCTTGAGCCAAGCTCAAAAACGGGACGAGGAAAAATATGAAGAGCATTCTTCGCATATTACAAAATTAGGGTGATGGCTTTTTCGTTTCTTTGTAACGCAAATAGCTTTCCAAAAGCACATTGTTGAAATCAAAGAAAATACAGAAGGACCGAGTTGGATTGGTTGAAGTAGGAGGCTCTCATGAAGAGTGTTTGCTCACGCAGATCCGTGCATTGAAAGCGGCCAGCAAGGAGGGTATTTTGGTGTTAGATGAACAAGTAGCAGGGCGCAGTGCCTATCTCGCTGATCAGGCAGATGACACACGTGTGGTGTTGAAGGATATGGGATCAAACCGAATGATAGCAGACCACATCTATCGGATGCTAAAAGTACTTCGCCCTGAAAAAGTTGTCTTTAATACAGCACAGGGAACCATCGTTCGAAACCTTGCCTTTAAACTTCGTTTTTCACGTATCAAGTGCTATGGAATCATTCATACAGTTCGAAAATTCACAGAGAGTTTTACCCAAAAGTGGATCAGCAAAACGATTAAAAATTATCTATTCTTAAGCAAGGATCTTTTACAGAAGGCGGGAAAGCAACGCGGCTTGAAAATGGACTATTTCTATCCATTGGATTTTCCCCGAATGCAACCACTGGAAACAGAAAAGACAATTGTCATAACCGGAGGAGTTGAAGAACGACGAAAAGACCTAATAGGTAGTTTGAGTTTGATAAAGCAGATAGGGGATGATGGATATTCGTTCGTCTTTCTGGGAAAGTCTGATCCCGAGAATGAAACGGTTCAATCCTTTAAGGGAGAGCTCGCGAAAAACGGGTTAACCAACACGGTAACCTTCTTCGATGACTTTGTAGATCATAAAACCTTTGATCACTGCCTTGGGTCAGCTTCTTTTATACTCCCCTTGGTTCACCCTGACACACCAAGTGCAGAACAATACTTTACCAATCAGATATCTGGAGCAACAAATTTATCGTATGCCTACAAAGTGCCTCTTTTGTTGCACGAAGCGTATGCTGATATAGAGGAAATGCAGGCGGCAAGCTTTTATTATTCTATCGAAGAATTTGGGTCACAATTCAATCGGTTTGTAGCTGATAGAGAAGTAAAAGTAGAATCGATGAGGGCACGCGAACCTTATTCAGCGCTGAATCAGCAAGAGCGCTATCGCAATTTTATTCTGGATTAGCATCTAAATAATTGCGGATCACCTTTGCCTTTGCAGCTCCAACAACTTCCGTCAACTCTTCCAGTGATGCATTCTTAACCCGCTTGAAGGATTTGAAGTTTCGGATCAACTCTTCGTATGTCTTCTCGCCAATACCTTTGATCTGTGTTAGCTCTGAGACTAGAGCACCTTTACTTCGTTTGTTTCTGTGGTGTGTGATACCAAATCGGTGCGCCTCATTTCGCAGGTGTTGAACAACCTTCAAACTCTCAGATCGCTTATCGATGTAGAGTGGCACAGGGTCCTCCGGAAAGAAGATCTCTTCCAGTTTTTTCGCGATACCTACAACTGCGATCTTATTCCTTAACCCTAGTTCATCGATGGCCTTCATTGCAGAACTCAACTGTCCTTTTCCTCCATCAATAACTACGAGTTGTGGAAGGGGTTCATTTTCATCAACGAGACGAAGGTATCTTCTAAAAACGGCTTCTTCCATCGAGGCAAAATCATCCGGGCCTTCGACCGTTTTGATATTGAAATGGCGATAGTCTTTCTTACTCGGTTTGGCATCTTTAAAAACCACGCAGGCTGAGACTGGATTCGTTCCTTGTAAGTTGGAGTTGTCAAAACACTCAATATGTCTGGGTTTCTCGGTAAGACGTAGATCCGACTTCATTACTTCCATGAGTCGATCCACCCGCGATCCCGGATTCAGTTTTTCGTACTGATCCAGTTTTTGTTTTTTGTAGAAGAGTGCATTTCGAATAGACAGTTCCAGGAGCTTCTTTTTATCACCCCGTTGGGGAACTGTAGCCGTAAGGCCTTCTTTCAATTCAATTTCTATGGGAAGAATTAATTCCTTCGATTCACTATCAAATAACGCACGTAGTTGTGGTATGGCTACGGCCAAAACGTCTTCCACAGACTCTTCCAACTTGAGTTTGTATTCTACCGACTTCGTGCGCACAACCATTCCATTCATCACCATGAGGTAGTTCACAAAGGCGCGTTTGTCGTCTATGAGGCAAGAGAAAACATCTACGTTTGAAATCTTGTGATTTACCACGGTAGATTTTGAGCGGAACTTCTCCAGCATTTCCAACTTGACCTTGAATTTTTGTGCTTCCTCAAAATTGAGTTCTTCCGCGGCAGTCTCCATTCCGGCTTTTAGATGGTTCTTCACTTCCGCGATGTTTCCTTTCAAGATTCTTCGGATATTGGCGATGGAATCCATGTATTCTTCTTCACTCTCATATCCAACGCAAGGCGCTTTACAGTTTCCAAGTTGGTATTCAAGACAAGGTTTAAACTTACCAGCTTTGATGTTGGCTTCAGACAGGTTATAGTTGCAGTTTCGTAAAGGGTAGATCGATTTTATAAGATCCAGAACGATGTGCATGGCACGTACCGATGTGTATGGACCGTAGTATTCCGAGCCGTCATACGTTGGGTTGCGCATGGCAAAGACTCGAGGAAAGCGTTCTTTCGCTATTTTGATTAGTGGAAAGGACTTGTCGTCTTTTAGCAGGATGTTATATCTGGGCTGGTGCTCTTTGATGAGGTTGTTTTCCAGCAGGAGCGCTTCCGCCTCATTTTCGACAATGGTATACTCTACGCGTTTGATTTTAGAGACGAGCACCTTGGTCTTGTTGTTATCGTGGTTTTTGGTAAAATATGAAGTAACCCGCTTCTTAAGATTCTTGGCTTTGCCTACATAAATGATTTTATCTCGGTTGTCGAAATACTTATAGATACCCGGGTTGGATGGCAGGTCTTTTATGTAGGATTTAATTTCCATATACCACTGATAACAAAGGTAGTGCAGGAAGGGTTGTGTACAAATTGGGGCATAAAAAAAGCCCCTGCACATGTGCAGGGGCTTCAATAAAACGGCGACGTCCTACTTTCCCAGGTTTTACCCAAGTATCATCGGCTCTGAGGGGCTTAACTTCTCTGTTCGAAATGGGAAGAGGTGTACACCCTCGATATAGTCACCCTAAAGTCTTCACCGTCTTAGACGGTCTATATCGTAAAGTTCGTAGTGATTACATCTACGAATAGATGTAAAAATTGACATGGATTGAAAGTAAATAAATTATAAAAAAATTATAAGTCTACGGGTAATTAGTACTGCTCGGCTTTGACATTACTGCCTTTACACCTACAGCCTATCAACGTCATCGTCTTTAACGACCCTTAAAAGAAGATTCATCTCGAGGTCAGTTTCGTGCTTAGATGCTTTCAGCACTTATCTGCTCCATACATAGCTACTCTGCGATGCTCCTGGCGGAACAACAGATACACCAGAGGTATGTCCAACACGGTCCTCTCGTACTAATGTCAGATCCTCTCAATCTTCTAACGCCCACAACAGATAGGGACCGAACTGTCTCACGACGTTCTGAACCCAGCTCGCGTGCCACTTTAATGGGCGA
>CAJXLR010000156.1 GCA_913056425.1 uncultured Bacteroidota bacterium | reverse complement strand
CTTGCTTGAGCGGATGATTGGGTTTATCATCGATTTTATTGTGCTGTACCTATATGCCTTATTGCTGGCAAACGTCCTGGAGTTCCTTAACGTCCCGGAATGGTTTTACTACATCTATGCACTCTTCATTATGACGTTTAGTCTTTGGAATGAGATTCTGTTTCGTGGACAGAGTGCGGGCAAAGCCATCTTAGGCATTAAGGTGATTAAGATGAATGGTGGTCAGCCAGATTTTATTGACTATTTCAGGCGCTGGTCGGTCCGTTGGCTTGATGTATGGGCGAGTCTTGGATCTGTCGGTATTTTATCGATGGCAACCTCACCATTTAGGCAGCGTGTTGGAGATAAAATGGCAGATACCATTGTGATTAAGAAGAAACAGCAAAGTGGCTATTCGTTAAAAGATATACTCTCGATAGCCAACAGTACGAGCTACGAAGCTAAATACCCGGAGATTCAGCAAGCTGCGGAGAGTCACATGCTCACGGTCAAGCGACTCCTCAATCGGTCGTCTAAATACCCGAGTATTGACACCTACAAGAAGTTGATCATTGAGACAGCTAGAAAGTTTGAAACTGAATTGGGCATCCAACGCAAAGAGAAAAGCTCGGAGGATTTCTTAAAACAACTGCTCAAAGACTATGTGATTTTAACACGATAGTAATGAGATGTTTGTGGGTCTTTCTGGTTTGGCTGGTTGCTTCAAGCTATACGCTTGCTCAAGACACTTCCTCGATTCGTTACAATCACGAGATCAGTGGTATAGGCTTCGGAATCCAAGACATTCAATACGCATACCGGTATAACGGTTTTTCGCCCACATCCTGTTTATTTTTTGGCGTGTTGTATACAAAGTCTTCGAAGCGGAGTACAAAAGTTCGTTTCCGCCACAGTATGCGAATTGGTCGACATATGGATTACCATAATGGATCCGGTCATAACAGTTATCGAGACCATTACTTGGTTACAAGTCGCATGTCCTCCAATTTCTTCGAGCTCAAAACAGGTTTTGAGCGTTTTTCAAATCCAAACCAATATGGGGCGTACATATTTAGTGACTTCATCGCTGGCACGAACGATATTGTTCTAGAAGGAGAACTATGGCATGTCAGATTTACGGATACTCAACAAGACAAGATAAAGGATTTGGGGATAGGAACTACGGCAGGTACGGGTCTGCGCATCCCGATAAACCACAAAATAGTATTTCGCATAGAAGTTGGGCTTGGAGTCATGGTATACAACCGTAAAATTGAAGCGTTTGATTTCGTTGGGAACCCTCAGGAAGTTCGATCCATAAAACTAGAAGATACCGTAGTAAAACCGTTCATTGATCTAATCCATGGCGTAAGCATCGGGTATAATTTCAATTAACGATTCAAGCGGAAGAAGTTTAATTGGACTCACTGGGAGGTTTAGGTAGTCTCTCCTGGGGCAGAATGGTTAACTTGTCGATGGGGAGGGGCCATCCACATTCCCTCGCTAAAACCCCTCACAATTTCAAGCTAAACTCTCCTATCGCCTCATAAAATCCTCCAACAAAAAAGTGAGCCACGTTGTGACTCACTTTCAATGAAGCTAAAACTGATTTATTTATTTGAGAATATGAATTTCTTGTTCTCGTCAATGTCCAATTCAATCTTATCCTGATTGGAAATAGTTCCGGCAAGAATCTCTTTGGACAGTTGATTCAATACTTCTCGCTGAATTGCGCGCTTCAACGGCCTTGCCCCAAACGTCGGGTCAAAGCCAATTTCGCCGACCCAGTCAAGCGCTGCAGGGGTTGCGGTGATCACAACACCTTGCTCTTCAAGCATTTTCTTGATCTGTTCAAACTGTATATCAACAATACCACGAATTTCTTCTCGGCCTAATGGTCTGAACATAATTAGTTCATCTATTCGGTTCAAGAATTCCGGTCTGATGGTCTTCTTCAATAAATCGAATAATTCTGATTTTGTCTTTGCAACAACTTCTTCTTCATTCTGAACGGTTAAGTCGGCAAAACGCTCCTGTATCAAGTGTGCGCCAATGTTGGACGTCATAATCACAATCGTATTGCGGAAGTTTGCTGTTCGACCTTTGTTGTCGGTTAATCGACCGTCGTCAAGTACCTGCAACAGAATGTTGAACACATCCGGATGTGCTTTTTCGATCTCGTCCAATAGAATAACCGAGTAAGGCTTGCGGCGAACCGCTTCAGTTAATTGTCCTCCTTCATCATAGCTAACATAGCCTGGAGGCGCGCCAATCAATCGAGAAACCGTATGCTTCTCCTGGTACTCACTCATGTCTATACGAACCATCGCATCGTCTTTGTTAAATAGATACGAAGCGAGTGCCTTGGCCAGCTCAGTTTTACCCACTCCGGTCGTTCCTAAAAAGATGAAACTTCCAATCGGTTTTTTAGGGTCTGATAGTCCGGCTCTGGAACGTCTAATCGCATCAGATATCGCACTAATGGCTTCATCTTGTCCCACAACTCGTTTGTGCAACTCGTCTTCCAGATTCAATAGCTTCTCGCGCTCGCTTTGCAGCATCGATTGTACCGGAATTCCGGTCCATCGACTAACCACTTCAGCAATATCTTCGTTGCTCACCTCCTCTTTTACAAGCGACGATTCAGTTTGCTTGTCCGCTAATTCTCCCTTCAGACGGTTCAACTCATCTTCGGCCTCCTTGATTTTACCGTACCGAATCTCAGCAACCTTACCAAAGTCCCCTGCACGTTCAGCTTGCTCAGCTTCAAGACGGAGTTCTTCAATCTTCTTTTTATAGGTTTGAATCCCGTCCACAATAACCTTCTCGCTTTGCCACTTTGCTTTCAAAGCATCACGTTCCTCACTGAGATTAGCTATGTCTTCATTTAAGGCAGAAAGCTTCTTCTTGTCGTTCTCACGCTTAATAGCCTCCCGCTCGATTTCAAGCTGACGGATTTTGCGATCGAGTTCATCAATCTCCTCAGGCACTGAATCAATCTCCAACCGAAGTTTCGCCGCTGCCTCGTCTATCAAGTCGATAGCCTTATCAGGTAAAAAACGGTCCGATATGTAACGCTGCGACAACTCTACCGCAGATATGATTGCCTCGTCTTTGATGCGTACCTTATGATGTACCTCGTAACGCTCCTTCAATCCTCGTAGAATTGAGATAGCGTCAGCAGTATCCGGTTCATCAACCAAAACGGTTTGGAAACGACGTTCGAGTGCTTTGTCTTTCTCGATGTACTTCTGATATTCTGCCAACGTGGTCGCCCCAATAGCTCTCAGCTCACCTCGAGCTAAGGCAGGCTTGAGGATATTTGCTGCATCCATGGCGCCATCTCCAGATCCACCTGCTCCAACGAGCGTATGAATCTCATCAATAAACAACACCAGTTCTCCGTCGCTATTAACCACTTCCTTGATTACGGCCTTTAAGCGTTCTTCAAACTCACCTTTATACTTCGCTCCCGCCACCAACGAACCCATGTCCAACGAAAAGATACGTTTCGATTTCAAGTTCTCCGGAACGTCTTCGGATATGATTCGGTGTGCCAATCCCTCAGCAATAGCAGTTTTTCCAACACCCGGTTCACCAATAAGAATTGGATTGTTTTTGGTTCGACGGGACAAAATTTGAAGTACGCGTCTGATCTCTTCATCTCGTCCAATTACCGGATCGAGCTTCCCGTTTCTGGCGAGCTCATTTAAGTCTTTGGCATATTTCTTCAATGCATTAAACTGGTTCTCAGCACTCTGACTGGTCACCTTACTTCCTCCCCTCAAATCTTTTATCGCCTTGATTAAGTCAGATTTCTTTAACCCGGCATCCTTGAGCATGTTCCCAACTTGGTCGGTACCCCCTACAAGCGCCAGAAATATGTGTTCAATACTCACATATTCGTCGCCCATATCCTTCATCACATCTTTAGATTTTACGAGCGTTCGATTGGCATCGTTACTGAGGTAATTGCTGCCAGAGCCAGATACCTTTGCGTACGATTGAAGAATAGCATCAAGCGCTTGTTCGATGCGCTGATAGTTTCCGTTGACTTTTTTTACCGCGTATTCGAGTACCTCGTCATCAACTAAAAAAAGTCCCTTTAAAATATGCCCGGTCTCGATCGCTTGATTATCTGCTGATATGGCAAGCTCCTGAGCCTTTTGAATCGCCTCTTGCGATTTGATGGTATAATTATCTAAATTCATGTTGTCCTGTTTTCAAGGTGCTATTCAAAAAACGTGACGATTAGAAAATTCTGACAGAATTGCCGAAATCGTTTGAAGACGAGATTAGAAATCCGTCAATTTTTCCGATTAATCCTTTGTTATTCAAATAGTTACGACACAAAGGCAGATTTAGCCTATAAATAATTCAAACGGAGACAACAATAGTTGGTTGCTTTCCGTCTTAATGTAAACCAAAAGCGATGCACATCTCGATTCCGGAACTTTGCCATGAGAAATGGGACGATATGAGTCCTACGGAAAAAGGGCGTCATTGTGCAAAATGCGAGAAAGAGGTTACGGATTTCAGCAGGATGACTTCGTATGAAATAGTTCGTACGTTTCATGATAATCCAAATGTATGTGGGCGGTTCTTGCCATTCCAACTTGAAGAAGAACAAAATGTTCCTGTGTTGTCCAATCCATGGACTTCCTGGATTAAGAAACTTGCCTTAGGCGGTTTACTTGGAACCACAAGTATTTCAGCACTGGCTCAAGACACAGTGAGCACTGAACAAACCACAAACTCACCAGCAGAAAAAATTGAACTTGGAAAGCAGGTTAATATTCGAGTAGTCCAACCCGAGGATTCTTCATTGCATGCCAGACATTTGTTGTATGAAGCGGATAGTTTTCGAATACGACTCGATCTTACGGATACTTTGAATCACAGTTTTTGGGTGCCGCATAACGGTGACATGCAAATTCCAGACAGCATAACTATATGGACGGACTCGACAACTCAAAAAGTTAAATTGAGTGATTATGCCATCGTGACTCATGGTCCAAATGAAATTGTATTGCAGTGCACAGATTCTTCTTGGTATCAGATTATCGGCACCCCGATCTGGCAAGATGATATAATCACCACAGGCGGTATACCTCCTCAAATTCCCATGATGATTGAGTTAGATTCAGTGAGCTTTGTCGGAACAATCTGGGGGTTTACGGTTGCTAAT
>CAJXLR010000155.1 GCA_913056425.1 uncultured Bacteroidota bacterium | reverse complement strand
AGCTACTCGAAGCCGTCAACAACCCCGAAGACGAAAGCGCGGGCATGCGCCAAGTGCCCTTCTCTCGCGAGCTCTACATAGAGCGCGAAGATTTTATGGAAGACCCTCCGCGGAAGTTTTTCCGCCTGGCACCCGGTCGCGAAGTGCGCCTCCGCTACGCCTACTTCATTACCTGCACTGAGGTGATTAAAGACGATGATGGCGAAGTAGTCGAACTCCGCTGCACCTACGATCCGGCGACGCGCGGCGGCGACTCACCCGACGGGCGCAAGGTCAAGGCCACGCTGCACTGGGTTTCGGCAGCGCACGCCGTGCCGGCAGAAGCGCGCCTATATGACCGCCTTTTCAACGTCGAGAACCCGCGGAAATTCCCCGAAGGCGGCAGCATCGTAGACAATATAAATCCCGAATCGCTAGAGGTCGTCTCGCCGATTTACCTAGAGCCGGCGCTGGCCGAAGCCCAGGCAGGTGATACCTATCAATTTGAACGCATTGGCTACTTTTGTGCAGATAGCAGAGATCACACTGCCGAGCAGCCCGTGTTCAACCGAACGGTTACGCTGAGGGACACCTGGGCTCGCGTGCAGAAAAAGAACGCTTAGATCCGGAAACAGTAACGGCTTCGAGCCGTGATGCTCGAAGCCGTTACCAACTGACTTACAGTTCCTCTCGCCCCAAAGGGGCACCGCATCTCAGGCCGACGGCCTGGGCTGACGCCACGCTTTCTCCAACTTCGCGGCCTTCTTTTTGGAAAGCCCGCCCAGCACGTTCATTGCCTGCAGCAGCGTTGTACTTCTTGAAGTAGTTAAGTGCTTGGTTAACTTGTTTTTCCATGTAGTGTGTATATCCCAAAGCGTATAAAGCTTTGGTGTAGTACTCACTAGACGAGGCCTGAGGGATGGCTAGCATTCTACTGTATTCCCCTCGAGCAGACTTATATTTCTTGTCTACAAAATGGATCTCTCCCAACCAAAAGTGCGATTCAGCTTCTAGCTTGCGATCTGGTGTGAATCTCAGTGATTTGTTAAAGTAAGTCGCAGCATCGGTGTATTTGCGATCGGTGTAAAGTTGTTGCGCCCGGTTGTACGTAATCTTCTGATAAATTGATTTTGCTTGAGCGTTGTAGTTCTTGATCTCTTCTAATACACGAATCGCTTGATTGTAATTCTTCGTATTTACCAGCATCTCAGCCAACATCGATTTTGCATCATCTTCATACTCACTGTTCGGATAGGTTGTGATGAAATCCTGTGTTGTTTGAATGGCGTTGTTGTGACGTCCTTGTTCAAAGGCCAGTTTAGCGTAGTTAAAATGGGCTTGCTCTTGAATGTCTTTATTGTAATTCAATCGCTTTGCTACGCCGAGCGCATGAAATGCTTTCTGCTTATTATCTGTAGCAAGGAAACTCTGACCGAGTTGATAGTTTGCCAACTGACCCAATGAAGATTCTAAGCCGGATATGCGGATAAATGCTTGTTGTGCCTTCGAATGGTCCTTATTCAGATAATGTGTAAAACCAATCATGTACACGTCTTCATTGCTTAGTTTTGGCTCATCTGGATCTATTTCTCCAAAACCCTTTGCTGCGGCGTCATACTCTTCAAGTTGGAAATAGCACTTGCCTTCCAATAGGTTGTATTGTTCCGCGTATTTCTCCGAACGATGTTTTTTGGCGTATTCCAAGCTCGCCTTGTATCCTTTTTGTGCGTAGTAAATCTGGGCGATATACAAATGCATGATGTCAGGCCCGTCTTCACCTACACTCTGAAATGATTTTAACGCACAATCGAATTTCAGTTCTCGGTAGCACATATAACCATAGAAATAATTGGCTTCTGTATAGTATTCACCTTTTTGATTACGGATCTTGTTCAGGTGCGATTTTGCCTTGTCGTAATCCTTCGCCTTAAAAAAGGAATAACCCATTTTAAAGTTGGCTTCTTCCCAGTACTCCTTTGGTAAGTTGCCAATGGCAAGGTTCTCATAATAGCGAGCTGCTTTTCGGTATTTCTTGTGATTGAAATAGTAATTACCCAACTCAAATATCGCTAAGTTATTAAGTGACGTTTGCGGAGCGTTTTTTAAATGTTTATCGAGCTTTTTATCGTAATTCTTATGCTCAAGTTGAAGGTGAGCCAGCATGCTGTATACTTCAGCTTTGGCTTTCATCAAATCGTTAAGCCGGTCTAGTTCTATGAAACGGTCGAACTCCTCAATGGCAGGACCAAAAATCTCTTTGTTGTAAAGCTCTACGGCGTGGTAGTAAATCTCCTCGGTTTGTACGTAGCCTTCAGTCTTTTGAGCTGATGTAAAAGCAGCTGAGGCAAATACAACCAAAACGAGTAAAACCAAGCGTGTGTGTAGGCGAATCATAGACTGGTGTAATTGTAATCTTCAAAAATAACTGGCAGATGTCCCGCTTTGGTATTTTGTTCTGCACATTTGTGGATATATATGCCTCAAGTGACGCCCAAAAAATCCACTTAAATTTTTCGTCCAACTTGGTTGAAAAAATCAAAAACTGCTATTTTTGCAAACCTTTTAGGAAACGGTGGTTGTAGCTCAGTTGGTTAGAGCATCGGTTTGTGGTGCCGAGGGTCGCCGGTTCGAATCCGGTCATCCACCCAAAATACAATAAAGGAGTTCTGATCAGAGCTCCTTTTTTTTGTGTCCTTACCTGCCTACATAGGTTTGACTATCTTTGCTCCAAAGCTTTCGTGATGCAAGAATTGATGTACGTTTTCCCGGTGTTGCTTGGTGCCATAATGATACTTGGTGTGGCGTCTGCGATTGTGCGAAACCTGCAGAAACGAGACAAACCCAGATGGGTTTTAGCGCTGGTAATCACCTTCTTTATTGGTCTAACCTTCGTGATGTTTAAGGTGATTTACAATCCCTACGGCATGTATAAGGGGTACTTTTATCGAGCAGGGCACAAACCATTACCCGCAGATGCTGAGTTTTTGTATGCCGACAGCTGGGATGGAGAACACGAGTTGCAAGCAATTATGCGCATTAAGCTTAATGATGAGGCTCGATTTGCTTTTGAAAGGCGTTTATTTTTGAATGGCTTCAATGATTTTGTTGAAGACGATGTGCGAGCTTTTGAAAAGCTAGATCATAATATTGCGGCGGTTATGGATGGTCAAAAAGGGTTGATCATTGAACGGGAGTACTTTCAAGTCGAAAACCTTGTTCAAGGCAACGGTCATCTAAGAAAAGATCGAAAGCGCTTAAAATTCTATGTTGGATTCCTCAACGACAAAAGTTTTATCCTTTATGGAATAAGTAATACTATGCTACAACCGGAATCATGAAGACCTCAACAATCCGAGTAGTCATACAGCTTATTGGAATCTATTTACTAGCCAATTACTTGCTCACATCGTTTAGCTGGCTTTGGTTGTCTGTAGATTTTGAGGGATTCGATTTGCTCCGTGTATCATTGGCATTTGCTGCGCATTTCGTGATATTCCGTCAGCTCATTATTAAACCTGATGGTATCATCAACTTTCTTGGACTGGACAACCGGGTTGAACCGGAGACAGGATCTAATCGCTCCACTCAGTTGCTAATTACTGCTGTGGCCTTGATTGGTTTTTTTGTTGTTGTAGAAAATGCCGGACAATTGGTCTCTCAAACGATATTCTACATAGAACGTAAGATTAGCAATAAGATTAATCCACTCGAGTTTTATGGTTACGACCGGCGCTCGTGGGTTTATGCCGGAATCAGCGTGGTTGTTGGAACTAGCATCATAATTAAATCGCGAGTAATCGCAAATTGGATACATAAAAACACAGATGAAGATGGAAAAGGAATTGGATTACCTTGAGGTAAACAAGAATGCATGGAATACGAAAACAGATGTACATATAGATTCTGAGTTTTATGACGTTGATGGCTTCTTGGAAGGAGACACATCGTTAAAATCCATTGAGCTTGAGTTGTTAGGTGATATCAAGGGTAAGTCAATTCTTCATCTACAGTGCCATTTTGGTCAGGATTCAATTTCGTTAGCCCGCATGGGAGCAAAAGTTACGGGAGTAGATTTGAGTGATCGCGCTGTTGAAGAGGCAGAAATATTAAATGAGAAAGCAGGAACAGATTGTAGGTTTATTCAGTCTGATGTTTACGATTTACCGGGTTTACTCAGTGAGAAGTTTGATATAGTCTTTACTACCTATGGTACTATAGGTTGGCTGCCTAATATGGACAAATGGGCCGGTGTTATCAGTCACTTCCTTAAACCAGAAGGGAAATTGGTTTTTGCAGAATTTCATCCGGTGGTGTGGATGTTCGATGATCAATTTACTAAGGTTGGTTACAACTATTTCAATAAAGGAGCCATCGTAGAAGAAATTGCCGGATCTTATACCGATCGAGATGCTCCAATTGTAAACGATTATGTGATGTGGAACCACGGACTCGCAGAAGTGATGTCTGCCTTGATTCGAAACGGTTTAAGAATTGATTCATTCAACGAATACGATTACTCTCCGTACGATTGTTTCTTTGGAACTGAAGAATTCGAACCTGGAAAGTTCCGTATTCAACACATCGGTAATCAAATACCGATGGTGTACTCGATTGCTGCAACTAAGCATTCGGCTTAGGCATACAACTTGCGTTTTACTGTATGTAAATCTGGAGCACGATAGGCAAAGTGTCGATACTAAATCGGTTGAGCACTTTCAATTGACTGGGCTTCAGGTAGTTTTGTGTAGGTGTTACACCGCTTCACAGTGAAATGAAACGATTACGTCATCTCATATGCATCATTTGTCTTCCGTTCTTGGGATACGCTCAAGATATGACGAACAAGAATGGATTTGAGATTAACCAAGATTTTCTAGACTACAATGTTCAGATTCTTGATAGCAAAGTGACGTCTTTTGATTCATCCTTATCACAAAGTGTTCGAATTGCATACAATAGGTACTTAAGTAGAACATGGGAGTTTTCCACCGGTATCAATAACGGTTTCTTGTTCAATCAAACACAAGAAGGTCAGTTAATTCGGAAATCATACCTTTTGGGTATTGATGCTGATGAAGCCGAGGAAAAATTTGGTTTCCTACTACAGGCCTTCCGTTATGGTGCTCCACCACATGGTGGTATCGCACTAGGTCTTGACCGACTCATTATGATTCTAAGCAAAGCGCGTAGCTT
>CAJXLR010000154.1 GCA_913056425.1 uncultured Bacteroidota bacterium | reverse complement strand
GGGCGGGTTTCACCAAAAAACAGTCTACTTGGATTGGTGGAAGCTTAGGCTTCTTTGTGCAAAGTGGAATTGAAATATTTGATGGATTTTCTGAGGCTTGGGGAGCTTCAAAAGGAGACATAATTGCGAATGCGTTGGGTACAGGCATGGCCATAGGCCAGCATTCTGCTTGGGATGAACAGCGTGTGTGGATGAAACTCTCGTTTCAACCAAGTCCCTACAGTGAGATCAGACCGGAACTCCTGGGAACGAGCTTCACCGAAAACCTCTTTAAAGATTACAACGGACAAACGTATTGGTTGAGCGCCAACATTTCATCTTTCTTAAAAGAAGAATCACGTTTTCCGAAATGGTTGAACATAGCCGTTGGTTATGGAATTGATGGATTTGTTAGTTCTGACGACAATATATTTGAGCGTGATGGACAGATGTATGACTATACGCACATCGTTCAACAGCGACAGTTTTACCTTTCCCCTGATATAGATTTAACGCGATTGCCCATCGAAAATAAAGGGTTAAAAATCGCTTTTCGGATGTTAAACTGTATTAAATTTCCACTGCCGGGTATTGGCTATGACGCTGAAAAACAAAGTGTTAGTTTTAATTTCATTCAATTCTAACTAACTTAGCAGTTCGAAGTCAGTGTAGTATGTATCGTATTTCCACCTTGTTTGTGGCGCTTTTGTCGTGTTCAATCTTTTCAAAAGCTCAATCCCTTTTACCTGAACTCAAGTCTGAAACAGAACTTGTGAAACGCGATTTAGTGGAGACTAAAGCCTTACTCGATAACTCTGAAGTAGAGTCTCCGGTATTTGTCCTAGGTGTGGCAAGAACCTACTATAAACTCGATGAGTACAAGTTAGCAGCCAAATACTACTTGAAAGTGATTAACGAGAGCATTTGTAGCCCATTGGACTATAAAGCTCTAGCCATCAGTCTGCGGCAAGTTGGTAGTTATGCATTAGCCAATGATTTCTATTTAGAGTATATCCGTAGTAGAGGTGTTAGTCCTTTTAATTCGTTATGGACAAGAAAAGCCGCTAGCGATAATCCGTATGTACGCATCTCAGAAAAAACCACTACCAACTACAACATCGTTTACGGTTCGATTAATACCAATGGTGACGCAAGCTTGAATGTAGACGGAGGAACAGTTACAGCCAACATGGGTTGCAATACTTTCAACAACCAAACAGCATTGATTTTTCCTGCAGATGAATTTTTAAATGTAGGCAGTTTCTCTAAATTGTCGGACGACCATTTCGTGTACTCATACCGCACAGAGAACGACTTCTACGCGCTTTTCGAAGTAGAGCGAAAAAACGGGAAGTGGTCAAAACCTCAGCAGATAGACCTTGGGGAAACCTCCGCAAATTATGCCTTTCCGTTGTATGCTAACAATTATCTATACTTCGCCAGCACAAAAGCGGGTGGTTATGGTGGATATGATTTATATCGATGTTTCTGGGATGGAAAACGATTCGAATCACCGAAAAACTTAGGTGATTATGTAAACACCGACAAGAATGAAATCCTTCCATCTACCATCGACGGTCAATTTAGCTTTGCTTCAAATGGCTGGCCGGGAGCAGGTGGTTATGATGTTTATATCTCTACATGGAATTTTGATCGGCTGATAACACTCGAGTATCCCTTCAACTCAGAAGCTAACGACTACCTCGTAGTTAGCGAAAACCGCGATATGGCTACGGTTTTGAAGGAAAAAGATGATAAAATCAACCTCAACTTAATTCGTGTTGAATACGATTATTCGCGAACGATGACCGGAACAGTTTTAGGACCAACTAACGAACCGGTTACTTCAGCTCGAGTTGCCGTAACTCAAGTCGGCAAAAAACAAGGTGTTGCACTTCAGACCTCTAAAGACGGAGAATTTACAATCCTCCTACCCGACTCAGCATCCAACTGGAATATTGAGGTGTACAAACCCGGTTATGTAACCACCAAAATGCTAGTAAACTTAAATACGTTGGGCGCTAATCCGCTCATTGTTCCCTTGTCTGAAGTTAATAAACAAGAGCCCGAACCCGTATTTATCGTTAACACACCATCACGGTCTGTAATCCCAGCTAAGCCTGAGGAAACTGAAGGCAGTATTGATTCCAGTGCAAACAATGGTGAGGTGTTTAATGAAGTTGGTGATTTACCTGGAAATAGTTACTACATCATTTATGCATCCGCGAGAAGCTATCAACAGGCCTATTCGTTTTGGTCAAAATTTGTAAAGCAAAACCCTACGGCAGAAATCCTTACCGATGAGTCAAAAGGCATCTATCGAGTAGGATTATATGCCGGTACCAGCCATGGCGAGGCTATGACCCATTATCGAAAGGCAAAGAAGAAACAAAGCACGGTGTGGATTCTGCGACCGGATATGCTTTAGTCCGTGATTCTACAACGCCAGACACCATTCCCGAACGTTGCGGCATAGAGTGTGTTCGTCGAGCTATCATACTCGAGGTCGATGATATGTGCCCGTGGCAAATCAACGCCAAACCGTTCCCACGACTTGTTATCGTTAAACCTAAAAACCCCATCATCTGTTCCGAGGTACAAGTGATTCAGTCTACCTGCAAAAAGCACATCTAGTGCATTACAATTCGGTAACCCTTGTGAAATATTTCGCCAAGTCTCTCCCCCATCCAAGCTTTCATAAACTCTAAATCGGTTTGAATCGGCATCTAAGCCATACAGGCTCACTACCAGATGATTATCGTTTTGAGGGTTGATTTCGATGCTTGTTATTTCTCTCCAAGCAAGTATGCCCAAACTTGCTGTTATATCTTTCCAAAAGTATCCATTGGGCGATAGTATGCCTTTGTATAACTTACCCGTCATGGCAGACGAATCGGTACTCCAAGTAGGTTGGTCCTTAGCCAAGTAGACCGACGTCTCGGTATAATCCATTGCAACAATTTTCGTAAAACCGTGAGGAATCGATTTCGTCAAATTCTTCCATCGTTTACTTGTCAAATCGTATTGCCAAAGGTCGTGATCCGTTAACCATAGCTTAGTTTTGGTTTCGGGATGAAACTCAAAAGGGTACTTAAATCGATTGGGCGAGTAGGGTGTGTAAATCATTCCCCACGCCGTATTGGATGTGTCGCCCGTTCGTATTCGCGAACCGTTGTGCATGATGTATAGCTTTTCCCCATCAATCAGATTCATACTCCCATCGCCATAAATCAACGTGGTATGATGCCACTTACCGTCTTTTAGGATTAGCGTTGACAAATCCTGACATCCACCTACAACAATGTCATTTTCAACTGCTATATCGTAAAACTGCGTTGCGGTAAGCCCCTTGCCGGATTGATCTGTCCAAGACAGCCCTTGGTCTGAAGAAAGGCTCACACCTCCATCGTTCCCAATCCAAAGACCGCGCTTTCCTTGGGTAAACGACCGAATATCATCATGCATAAAATTAGGCGCTCCCCACTCCGGCTGGGTGGATAGGCTAAACGACTTTCCACTATTGGTTGATCGATACAAACGAACACCACCTACATAAATAACAGATGTATCGCGGTCATCCCAAATTAACTCCGCATGATTCATATCTACACGGTCGAAATCCCGACTTGTATGGACGTTGAACCATGTCTTTCCAAAATCATTTGAACGATCTATGTAATTCATGCGGCGGTAGCTATACACTACCATTAGTTGATTATTATTCAGCGGATTAAGCGCTACGGCATATCTACCCGGAAGTGAGTCTCTTCCATTGTTCACATGCTGAAAAGTAAACTTGTCTGAATGGGTCTTCCATGTATTCCCCCCATCCGTTGATGTGAACAACTCAGTACCTGAAGCCACTACCTTCTGAACATCTGTATTATGAAGTTTTAAATGACGAAAGTGCACACGCTGCTTGTCTTCGTGATTTAAGACATTCTCCCACGTTTTTGTTTTGTCGGTGGTTTTAAAAACATCTGTTTCTGTACATGCGTAAAAGACTTTCTTATTTACCTCAGACCGCTCCAACGCATAGACAACTTGTTTATCAGTTGGATTGAAACTCAGTCCGGTTGATTTCCAGCTCTTCCCGTTGTTGCTGGAGTAAAGCACGCCATGCCCCCAGTCTGTGTCCCAGGTATTCGTTCCTGTTCCAATCCACAGGCGTCCTGGCCATGTTCCTACTTCGATATCCCATACCCCACAAATTCGCTTATCATCAAATCGACTTTCCCAGGTATTACCGTGGTCTCTCGAGAAAAAAAAGCCTCCGACATTGCTACCCGCATAAACGCGTTTGTCTTTCCGTCCGGCAACGGCTATGCTTTCTATCCACCCTATTCCATTGGCCGACCAATGCCCCGAATCTAGCCCACTTTGCGGTACCTCAAACGGCCCAATACATTCCCAGTTTTGTGCGATTGAACCAGAGAATATAGTTGTTAGTATAACGAATGTGAGCAGTTGCCGCATGGTCAAATGTAGTTAATTGGAAATGAACACCAAATCGTGTACAAAGCGTTAAAAACTTCCTCCCAACGTCGTTCGTGACGTGCTCTTGGAATGTATCTTTGTCACATGAGTTTAGAGCTAAGCGGTCAAGTTGTAAAGCTGCTTCCAGAGCAGTCGGGACAGAGTCAGAGAGGTCCTTGGAAGAAGAGAGATTTTATTCTAGAAACGAATGAGCAGTACCCAAAAAAGGTTGCTATTACCTGTTGGGGTGAGAAGGTTGATGAAATATCAAGTTTGAATCCAGGTACACCGGTAACGGTTGGAATTAATATCGAATCAAGAGAGTACAACGATCGATGGTATACTGATATCAAAGCGTGGCGAATTGATGTTGGAGGAAGGCAACCACAAGACAACACCAACAGACTGGACAAGTGGGCGAGCAAATGGCAGCTAAGCTTCAACGCAAGCAAGTGCAAAGTAATGCATATAGGCAGCGAGAACTCTCCACAAAAATTACTTTTGGCACATGGTAACGTAATCACCGAATTAGAGAAGATCAAGCTGGAGAAGGACAGAGGAGTACATGTGGACAGTGAGTTGAAATTCAACAAACACATTTAAAAAAGCCAGTGCGGCAAGGCTAACAAGATCCTAGGAATGATAAGACAAGCATTTAGTTACATAGATAAGGACAGCATTAGACAGTTATACACTTCCCTAATATGCCCCATCATTTAGAGTATGGCCGTG
>CAJXLR010000153.1 GCA_913056425.1 uncultured Bacteroidota bacterium | reverse complement strand
CGGCGGCGATTTGGTTTGCAATGGATTCGGGAAGAAGACGTACGAAGTCGGTCATGTTGAAACCTCGAAGATACTGCCGTTATATGGGAATAAAAACGCCCCCAGACGAACGTGGAAAGCTTTGGGTCATGTGGATAACCCTAGTTTACTTAATCTGGCGAAATCCTTGAAAGATTACCTCAACTGTATTGGTATAAAACACCATGTAGGCAATCATAGAAAACACGACCACCAGCAAGAGAACACGTAAACGAGAAACCAGCAATGCTTGTTGAGCTCCGGGGTCTGATACCTCTTTTTCCCGATTTTTAAACCCGGCTCGCAACCTTTTTTCGAAACCCTCCTTAGAGTAATTCCCGGTTACTTCGGCCTTGATTTTTTCAATACGGTTTTCTAGGTCTTCCTTTTCCTCATCAAAATATCTGGGAGTGTAGTTGAAGCGCTTATTGCCTCTCCGACCCATTTTTACGCGTGGAAGTTCCATGTTTCAAAGGTAGGCGGCAAGGACGGTAAAGGCAAAGAGGAATTGAGGAACGGGGACGGGGGTGTGGGTGTGAGTGAGAGTGTGGGTGAGAGTGTGGGTGTGGTGGTTTGAGGAGCAGTTCGAGAAAGAGAAACAGGAATTAGAGATTGGAGGGCCAATCAAGGCGGGCGGAGAGTTGTTGTTTTGGTTTCATGATTGGATGCGTATCTTTCAATGGGGAAGGGGTAATTGCTTGCCCTCGTTAAAACCCTCAACATTAGCAAGTGGATTTTACTTAAATCTCCGAACGAGGCACTGGGGGGAGGGAAATGTCCAATGTCGAATTTCCAACACCCAAGTACAAAGTCTCAGAAAAAATCTCAATTACAAACCAATACCGTTAATGGTTAGTGTCAACGGTTAACGTCCAAGAGACTACCCCGCATACCGCCGCCTGCGAATCCAGAAGTTAATCAAACCAAATAACACCAAGCCCAACACTGGAAAAATCATGTTGATGGCTTGCCACTTTGATTTCTCCGCCTTCACTTTGGCTTTGTCCAACAACCGGAGTGTGATCTTTTTCGAACGAACCTCAATCAAATTCGAGTCGTCGCAGAGATAGTCTACACAGTTCAAAAAGAACTTCTTATTGGCGAACTCAACTTTCTCGCCAAATGCCTTGGTAGCATACTTATCCATACCCAAAGGGAAGACTTGGTTCCGCTCTTTGTTGGTCTGATTCGCAATTAAATCACCGTCCGATATCACAATCATGGAGTTGTCCGATACTTCTGATTTGAATTCAATCGGACTCCTATTCTTCATTGCTCTGCGGTGTGCAAACAGAGATTTAAACTTGCCCTCCAACAACACCGCAGATATGTTTTTAGGATTACGGAACATCTCTGGTGTAGGCTTTAACCTCAGCAACTCCATCGATACGTTCACCGGGTTACTGGCTTTTCTGCTGGTTTCGGAAGATTGTAACAATATGGTTTTGGATACATCCTTGTTTGGCAATGTATCGATACTTGACACAAACCGGCCCCAAACAGAGGTTAGGTTGCGTACAATTGGGTGATCACCTTCAGGGGCAAACAACGGATAAAACAACCAAGGCATAAATCCCGGCTTACCACTACCCCCTTGTGCCAGCACCGGAATTCCATGACAGTTGAGGTCTTGTATCAAATCCAAATTTATACGAACACCATATCTGAACAACAGGTCATTGATGTTCAAATTGTAGTCGGCAGTCATAATAGACCCATACTTCGCAACACTATCCATTTCAGCAATCAACGGTTCCGCCAGCCAAATAACCTTACCCCCACTCATTACGTACTGGTCAATGAGGAACAACTCTTCATCCAAGAAATTCAGTCGAGGCTTCGCAACGATTAATGCGTCGTATTGATTCATTTGTTGCATCACGCCTTTCAGCAAGATTTCACCCGCTTTCTCCGGGTTTTGCTGCATACGACCCAAGAATTGTTTGGTGCACGATGTATCTGTTAGGTTGATGTTTATGCGGTCGACCAGATAAAACTCATTGAGTGATTTCGATATGTCGGCAACATCAACTTCATCCAACTCGCTGTGACCTTCCGTGAAGGCAATACGAATCTTTTTACGAACGATGCACTTACGAATGACGTTACCAATTTCATATTCCAATAACTCGATACTGGCATTGATATCGTCGTCTAAGGATCGACCAAATTCTCGCTTCAATAAGTTTAACGGGTATTCCCTACCCTTGTATTTTATTAGAGCTGCCGGGATGATGTAACGCTCCGACGTTGTTTCGTCCATACCCACTTCGGGCCGAGTAATTTGAAGTCCTTTTCCGCTAAATTGTTGAAGGATGTTTTCTTTCTCCTTTACCTCCTTGTCGCCCAATACGTCGGTGAACTTGTAAACGATATTTCCGCGGCTGATGTGCTGATACTCGTTCAACATGTCACGCGTCGCATTTTTTAGGCGACGGTACTCAGTTGGGAATTCGCCTTCTAGAAATACTTCAACATACAGCGTTTCATCCAGCCTGTCTACCAAGTCATGCGTTGCTTCACTCAGCGTATATCGTTTTTCTTTGGTAAGGTCGAATCGTTGGTAAAACAGATCTGAGGCAAGGTTCACCACAATCACTGCCACCACCAGTGTGACAAACTGAAGCAAACTCCTGCTTCGTGCCTGAGTGGCCCCGGATATCTTTTTCTTCTCTTTTACCATTTTCTTCTGCTAAATGAGAGTTTCGTAAGACCCAGAAAAACAGCCACAAGGCTAATAAAGTATATTACATCACGTGTGTCTACCACGCCGCGACTAATAGATTGATAGTGGAAATCTATACCCAACCACTCGGTATAATAGTTCAGCTTTCCGGTGGGAAACAAACCACTAAGCTGGCCCAACACGGAATAGGTAAAGAAACACAGGAATGCAGACAGAACAAAGGATACAATTTGATTGTCCGTAAGCGACGATGCGAACAAACCAATGCTAACATCACCAGAGCCACGTAAAACCAAACCAATATATGAACCCCACATTCCTCCAGTATCAATGTTGCCTTGAGGGCTTCCCAGCTGGTGGATTGTGAAATAATACAACAAGGTGGGAATCAGTGCAAAAAGAACTAAAGTCAGACCGGCGAAAAACTTGCCGAGTATGATTTGAGTATCGGTAATAGGTTTGGTTGTGATAAACTCAATAGTACCGGTTTTCTTCTCTTCGGCGAACGAACGCATAGTAATTGCCGATATAAGAAATACAAAGACCCAAGGTGCCATCATGAACAAGGTGTCCATACTGGCCATGCCGTAATCCAATGCATTGGTGTCGTCATAAATCCACATGAACAAACCAATGGCCAATAGAAAAACGGCCACAACAATGTAGGCAATCAAAGAGCTCAGAAAGCTTCGTATTTCTTTAATGAAAATACTAACCATTTCGAGTTAAGCTTTTAAATACCGACTCAAGACTTTGTTCTACCTCCTTTTGTTCGAGCAAAACGTTGCTGGTTTCCACGGCAAAATTGAATAATTTTTCTTGTAGGTTTAGATCGGTCTTTGCATCAATCCGATACCGATAACCGCCTAGGTCGTCAACCTCTATAACACCTTCAATTGCATTGATGTGAGATATATCAACACCATTTTTGAACTTTACTTGAAGGCTTTGCTTATTGCCATGTTGGCGCTGGAGATTGGAGATCGAGTCATCTGCAACGAGCCTTCCACGATTAATAATTAAGACTCGGCTGCACATAGCTTCCACTTCCTGCATGATATGGGTTGAGAGCATCACCGTTCGCTCCCGACCGATGTTGGTAATCAGCTTTCTGATTTCTGTAATCTGATTGGGATCTAACCCCGATGTTGGCTCGTCGAGAATCAACACCTTTGGGTTGTTCATGAGTGCCTGAGCCATTCCAACTCGCTGCTTGTATCCTTTTGATAAAGCTCCGATTTTTTTGTGTTGTTCAAGCTGTAAACCGGTGAGTTCAATCATTTCGGACACCCTACTTTTTGTCTGCTTATCTAAGTCGTAAAGCCCGGCAACAAAACGCAGGTATTCCTTCACATACATGTCGTAATACAATGGATTGCTTTCAGGTAGGTAACCAACCTGTTTGCGAACGGAAAGACTATCATCTGTAACAGAAATTCCGCACACCTTAGCACTTCCTTGAGTAGGGGAGATGTAGCCGGTGAGCATTTTCATGGTAGTACTTTTTCCTGCACCATTCGGTCCAAGGAATCCAACTACCTGACCGGCAGGCACGTCGAAAGAGACGTGGTCTACCGCCCACTGATCACCATATTTTTTTGCCAGCCCCTCTACTTCAATTGACATGGTTTTTCTTACTCAACTATCACACTAAACGCAGCAACGCCTTTTGAATTGTGAAGTTGTACAATGTATTGTCCGGTACTTAAACCATCAAGACTTAGTGAAATCAAGTTTTTCCCGCTTACAACGCGTTTTTCTATGATTCTGTGTTCAACACCTCGGATATCCAATAATCGAATTACTAGGTCGTCGTTGTCTCTGGAGTCAAATCGCAGATTCAAGACATCTTTAGCTGGTACAGGGTAGTATTCGAATGACGACAATGCCATACGAAGAACCGAACCATTACAATCCATCGTGTCTACTGCAATTGAAGCACTGCCCTCACAACCGTTGTTATCCGTAACCGTTACACTGTAGGTGTCTTCATCCGTAACGGAGATGCTTTCTGTTGTTTCGTTGGTAGACCAATCATAAGACGCAAACCCTGATCCCGGAGTGAGCGTTAATGCATCGCCCCAACAAATAGTTGTGTCGTTCCCAAGTGAAATAACCGGATTGTCAACTTCAGTGATACGGATAGAATCTAGGTATTCACAACCAAACTGATCTTCAACTTCCAGCGTATACAAACCTCGTGCGTTTACAACCAGTGAATCGATAACCGTTCCAATATTCCAGAAGTATCTCTTCATGTTTGCAGGACCGCGCAAAGTGATTGTTGTACCCTCGCACAAGTTTTGGTCTTGTCCCAAATCAAACATAGGAAGTGCACGCTCAGCGATATTTATCGTGTCGCGAGAAGGACATCCAAAGCTATTGAATGCCGTCAAATGATATGTTCCGGCAGCTGTTACTCTTAGGTTTTGTAGACTGGATGCTGTGTCGTTCCAAATATATCCCGTAAGTGCACCAGGCCCGAGGATA